>JAISYX010000133.1 GCA_031269595.1 Oscillospiraceae bacterium | reverse complement strand
ACATCCTTAACCGCCGTGTTAATCACATTGGGAGCAGCTATGCTGCGGTTCTTCATGTCATTGTCATTATAAACAGGCTCTACACCCAGCAAGGGGAGTATGTCTGCCATAATCTCCTTAACTACAGGAGCTGCTATTGCGCCGCCCATGTGGCTTGCACCTGTGGGCTCATCAAGCATAACCAAAACGGCCACCTTTGGGTCGTCTGCAGGGGCAAAGCCGCAAAATGAAGCTATATACTTCTTAACCCCTGACTCCTGAGATTCCTTAAGCTTTTCTGAGGTTCCCGTTTTGCCTGCAATGCGGTAGCCCTCTAAATAAGCGTTTTTACCTGTTCCGTTGCTTACAACCCGCTCCATCATGCTGCGGACTATATCGGAGGTATCCTTTGATATAACCTGCCTTTTAACATTGGCGTTTTTGGTGTCTACTGCGTTGCCCTCATCGTCAAGTATCTTCGAGACGACATGGGGCTGAACCATATATCCGCCGTTTGCAACGGCGCAGGTAGCTGTTATCATTTGCATGGGTGTAATAGTAAAGGACTGCCCAAAAGCCGCTGTGGCCAAGTCGATTTGCTTCATTGTGCTCTCGGGGTAGTATATGCCCTTCGCCTCGCCGGGGAGGTCTACTCCCGTTGGCTCTGCTAGGCCGAAGGCCTTAAAGTATTTGCTAAAGGTGGCAACTCCCATTTTTAAACCCAAGGAGATAAAAACGGGGTTACAGGAGTTTTCCATGCCCTGCACCAGAGTTTCGTGTCCGTGGCCTGAGGCCTTGTGACAGGCTATTCTCTGCTTGCCCACCATGATATAGCCCGGGCAATCAAAGGTGGCGTTAACCGTGGTTTTATTCTCCTCCAAGGCGGCGGCAACCGTGACTGGCTTAAAAATAGAGCCCGGGTGCAGAGTATCCAAAATGGCCTTGTTCTGCCACTGCTTTTGCTGCGCCGTATAAAGAGCCTTGTTCTTAACGGCCTTATCCTCATCTGTTTCTGCGGGCATTGCGCTTATGGTATCTGTAAGGCGGGGGTCTGTAAGAGTGTAGGGGTCGTTAAGGCTAAAATCGGGTATAGTTGCCATGGCTAGTATTTCGCCTGTGTTAACATCCATAACTATGCCTGCGGCCTTGTTTTGCACCTTATTCTCTGAAACTGCCTGACGCAGGTGCTTTTCCAGCTTTAGCTGCACATCTGTCTTTATTGTGAGCACCAAATTGCTGCCCTGAGTTTCGGCCTCTTCCTTTTCGTATATAAAGGGCAGGTCGTTTTTGTTACCGTCCTTTGCCACGACTATTTTGCCGGGCACGCCCTTTAGCACATTCTCATATTTAGATTCTATGCCGGAAGCTCCCTCGCCCTGCTGATTTACAAAGCCTATAACGCTGGAAGCCATGTTATCATAGGTATAGTAACGCTTGTTGCTAACAGTAAAGTTAACTCCGCTTATATTAACCGCCGTGCCCTTTGTGCCGTCTGGATTTTTGGGCGGGTGTGCCAAATCATAGATATAGTTGTTAATGGTGTCCCTTGCGTCCTTTTCAACCGCCTTATCTATTATTTCATAGGAGGAATCCCTCTCGCAGCGTTTGCGGAAGTTCTCCTGCTTATAGCCCAGAACCTCCTCCAGCTTGGCGGCCATAAGATTGACCTTGGTCTCATCCAGCGGCCAATCCTTTTTTGGGGGCAAATCCTTGGGATTTTCTACCTTAGGCTTTTTGCGAAAGGCAGCGGGGTCTATTGTTAGCATCCACACATTGGCACTCTGAGCCAAAACGTTCATGTCCTTATCGTATATAGTTCCTCTGCGTGGGGCTATTACAGTATCTCTTAAAAGCTGATTCAGGGTTTTGGTCTGCCACTTTTCGTGCCCCGCAATTTGCAGATTACCTAATACACCTGTAACCGCAAGCATACCCACAGCTAAAACCATAAACATCACAAGCATTCTACCGGACATCTCCGGTGTAGGCCTTTTTATAGCCTTATCTATTATTGGTTTGTGCTTACATTTGCGCTTATTCATTTACAACGCCCCTTTGCAAAGTGTACACAGGCAACAGGCCTATTGTACAATAATATCTAAATTGGAGAGCCAAGATATGTTTAATTCATCTCAACTCTCCCTAATTTTAAGCTCTAAATAAATGATATTAATTTACGCTGTCTTTTATGCTACTTTGAAAAGAATTCTCCCACCTTGTTGAATAATGTTTTTTGCCGCACAGGTAAAAGAGTTACAACCTCCTCCTCATTCTTAAGGGTTATACTCTTGCGCTGATAATCCTGAATGGGCTGCATGTGTAAAACCTCAACGGCGTATTTTTCAACCTTTTCTCTGCTCTGGCTTGCCTCGCATATAACCTGCAGGCGGTCGTTATCCGCCTTTACGTCTAATAGCTCGGTTTGCTTTTTGCTGTATTGCACATCTAATTCGTTAAAGGAGATTCTGCCGACCAAGAACCCCAGCACAGCCAGACTGACTACAACAACTGCAACCATAGCTCTTTTTGAAAACTTGCGGCCAACATCCTCAACAAAGGGTTGTTTGGTTTCAAGCTCCCTTATTTGCGGCTTAGGCTCAGCCTTTTTAACGGGAGGAGAGGGCACTCTGGGCACTCTTTTGGGTGCACTTGTGCCTGTATCCGGCCTTCTGCTTGGGTAATTGCTCATTATTAAACACCTCCAAATTTGAATTGTATCTGACTTATATCTTTTCGCACACCCTTAACAGGCTGCTGCGGCTTCTTGGGTTTTCTTCAAGCTCCATAGGGCTTGGCTCTATGGGCTTGCGGGTTATCAGCTTTGCTTGTGGTTTTTTATTACATACGCAAACGGGGAACTCAGGCGGGCAATCGCAGCCCTTGCACCATTCGGCCATCTGCCTTTTGCATATTCTGGATTCCAAACTGTGAAAGGTTATAACTGCAAGCCTGCCCCCTGCTTTTAGCCTCTCGAATGCTCCCACCAAACCGTTTTCAAGCTCCTCCAGCTCCATGTTAAGGCTGATTCTGATTGCTTGGAAGGATTTTCTGGCCGGGTGCCCGTCTCTTCTGGCCTTAGCGGGCACTGCCCATTTGATAATTTCGGCAAGCTGCAGTGTGCTTGTAATGGGAGCTTCCTCTCTGGCCTTGCATATTGCAGCGGCTATTTTAAAAGCGAAGGGCTCTTCTCCATAGTCACGCAGTATGCGTGTTAGCTCCCCATGAGGTTTTGTATTGACTAAATCGGCTGCGGTTGGGCCGTTTTGGCTCATTCTCATATCTAAGATCGATTCTGAATGAAATGAAAAGCCCCTCTCGGCTGTATCCAATTGATGTGAACTAACACCTATATCCAGCAAAACCCCATCAACTAAGGCTATGCCTAAATCATCCAGCACTTGAGGCAGCTTTGAATACCTTGAGTGCACCACCTGTGCATTTGGGAAAGGGCTTAGCCGTTCGCCTGCGGCCTTTACGGCGTCCGGGTCTTGGTCTATGGCTATAAGCCGCCCTGTTGTCAGCCTTTTTGCAATTTCTATAGAGTGGCCTGCACCTCCGGCGGTGCCGTCTATATATATGCCCTCAGGCTTGATTGCAAGGCCTGCTATAACCTCATTAAGGAGTACGGGACGGTGACTAAACATGAGCTGCTCCATCCCTTCTAGCCCTGTTAGAGCCTGTTTTTTGTGGGAGAAAAAAGGGGGGTAATGGGGCGGCCTTTGGGGGTGCCGCCCCGTTATTACCATATGTTAGGCGGTAATTAGAGGGTATTAATTGCCGCTTTCACGTATTCTTGCATTAATCAAAATGCTAACTTCTTTTCTGCGTTCAGAGCTTACAGGCTTAGCTGCATCCTCTGCATTCTTGATTAATATTTTGTCAAACTGACCAACTGTAATGATATTTTCTTTTAAATTGGCATCCTGCCTTAGCTGCTGAGGCAGCAGTGCTCTGCCCTGTTTATCTATTGTTACGGCAAAGGTATTTTCAAAAAAGAAGTCTGCCTCGTCGGGGAACTCCTCGTAATAATCACGGTAGCCCCCTGCAAGCTTTTCATATGCGGCGGCTGTAAAGCCCTCTATGCCCGGCCTTGAGGTGCTAAGGGTAAAGTAGACAAGCTCGCCAAGGTCGTCTCTTAGCTTACTGGGGACAACAATGCGCCCTGAGGCATCAATTGAATGCGGAAATCTGCCTGTTAACATGCCCTTGCCCCCTTTGCCTGTAGTCTTAACTCAGTTTTACACAGTTTTGCTCCATAACATGGATTTTCAAACCTGAATCTTCCGTTTTATTATAATATCAACAGGCCATAAAGTCAACCACCCGATTTAAACGAAAAACAAACCATAGCAACCCAAAAAATTTTGGTCTAACCCATATTTATGAATATAAAAAAGTCACCGCACTAAATATAGTGCAGTGGCCCTAAATAAATGCAGATTTTCCACAAAATTATTTAAATTTAATTTCGACAAAAAGAACTTAAAATTTACAAAATATTCACACTTTGTACTTATGCGTGCAACTTTCGCCCTATTTCAACCCTGCAAGTCTTGACACCAAAGATTTATTCCTAGTCATAGAAATATTATTGACAAACAACAACTCATCAACATAGTTAGAGTTAACAAATTCTGATATACTCCCCTTATAGCTGCGGTAATCCAGCACATAGATGCTCTTATAATGTGGCACAAGGAAGGGTATCATTGCATTTGCATAAGATTCCTTAACAATGCAAATTGATTTGCCCTCTGTTAAATCCTCATTTGTAATAACAGTATATGGGTTATCGCCGCCTATAAAGGTGCTGTATTTAGCCGAGGAGGTCCAAGTGCTAACATCGCTTATCAGCTTCCACTCATGCTCCTTGCCCGATTTATCCTTGTAAACCAGCTTGGTTTTTTCAGGTGGTGAGTATGTGGTGATAGTGTCCGGATTGCGCTTTAGCTCTGGCTTTTTGCCGCTATCGGCATAAAAAGCACCTACAAAGTTAGTGTAGTCCTTAGTGGTGTAGTAATCCAGAGGCTTGGCGTCCTCGCCCCTTTGAGCCATGAACTGCACATAACCGTAATACGCTCCAAGGGCTGTCCAGTGGTGGTCTGTGCGGAAGTAGATATACTCACCCATGTGCGCCTTAAGAGCTTCAAACACGGGCACAGGCTTGATTTTTTCATTTAAGGAATCCTGCATATAAGCTATGGCCTTTTTTTGGTCAGAGGTTTTAATTTTCTCCCTCGTGGCCTTATTTAGGGTTATATCCATGCTGTTTGGAACTATCATGGAGTATGCCTTGGCTGTATTTAGCTTGTTTGCTGTCTCGTTAAGGGCACGCACATAGCTGTTTGATACATCCTTATCAAAATGATAGTATTCATATGCGGCATCACCTGCTATTATAATTGCCCCCAGAGCCTGCGTATCCTGCTCCGGTGCGTTGTCTTTTGGAGCAGCTTCAGAGGAGACCTCTTCCAAAGAGGATACCTCCTCCGCCTGGCTGACCTCAGGCTGCATAGAGTCAGGGGCATCTGGTATCTCATCCCCTTCATTCACATCACCGTGAATTTGAATGTTGCCCGGGTGTATACCACGCCAATTTTCCAGCTCGGCGTTTAAGTCTGTTATGTTGTCTCTAAAAGGAAAGGTATCGGAAAACCAGTTCTCTATATCCTTGGTGTACCCGCCTCTGGAGAGGCCCTCAAGGCTAAGGGCGGGGAACTTGGTAAGCTCACGCTTTTCTGTTGCTGAAAAGCTGGGTCTGAGCGAAAGCAGACACACCGAAACAAAAAAGCCCACAGCTAAAACAGCCCAGAAGATAAATGCTCCCACTCTCTCCTGCTGCTTTATTGCCATTTTATTTTTAATTTTTTGGAAGTGTTCCGTTGATTCCTTGTAATCTTTCATTTACTTTTTTATACATCCTTCTTCTGTTAATTTGAGGTATGTTATTCCAAAGTGTAACTATCTCCTCATAGCGCGCATACGCCTTGCGTATGGAATCCTCCCAGGAGAGGTAGACATATCTGCCTGCATTCTTGCCTATGGAGGCAAGGCGTGTGGAGTTGCTCAGTGCGTTTATAAGCACATCTGTGCAAGAGATAAGGTTGTCCTCGCACAAAAAGCCTGAAAAGCCGTCTTCAACGCCCTCTGCGGCGCATGAGCCTCTAATTAGCAGGGCGGGAGTATCGCAGGCGGCCGCCTCTTTAACCACCAGCCCTGAGGTATCATAGGTGGAGGGGAACAGCAGCAGGTTTGCACGGCTGTAGTAGGCACGCAGCTTCTCTCTCTCTCTTACAGCACCTGCAAAGTAGACATAAGAGCTTGCACCCAGCCTTTTTGCATAGGCCTTAATATCCTCAAATTCGCCGCCGTTGCCAACAAAAATGGCTTTAAATTGGTTGCCTGCAAGGTGCGCCTTGCGCACAGCATCCAATATCAGCTTTATATTTTTATACCAATGCATTCTGCCAACAAATAGCAGCAGCTTTTCATCCGGCTCTAAGCCCCACTCTTCATTGATTTTGGCTATCTCCTCAGGGGAGGAGCATCTGCGGTCGTAATCTGCGCCGTTTTCCATAACCCTGTATATGCCCTTGTAGCCTATGGTGCGCAGAGCCCCGCCGCAGCCGTTTGAAACACTCCAAACCTCGTCTGCATTGCTGACATTGACACGCACAAAATTTTTGGCAATCTGGCGGAATTGCGGGTTAATAAGGCGTGTATCTATGTCCTGGTCAAATTTGGTGTGGTATGTGAGCACAACAGGAATATCGTTGTTAATTGCGCACATTCTTGCCAGCACAGAGCCGCTGAAGGGGCTGTGCACATGGATTAAATCAGGCTTTTCACGCCTTATTTCATGAATTGAGGTAAAGGACATAGGGTTGCCTATAGGATATTGAATTTTAGCATTAGTCGATGGAATTGAGCTGTAGCGTATAACCTTATATGGATAATCGTCGTATACTCCCCGCAGATAGGGCGTAACAACAAAGGCCTCGCCCAGCTTTTCATTTATTATATCTGCATAGTTTTTAACCGTCATAGAAACACCGTCTATAAACGGGGGAAAGCTCTCGTTAAACAGAGCTATTTTAAGCTTCATCAAGGTCACTCCCTTGCCCTAGATTTTAATAAGTATAATTCTACAGCTATAATTGGCTAATGTCAAAGAACTAAGTATGAATTATTAAGCAAATCTCTTTAAACACCGCAGGGGCAGACCTATGTGTCTGCCCAAAGACGAGCATTGGGCGGCAATCTGGGCAGACACATAGGTCTGCCCCTACAAGGCTAATAGAGAGCTTTAAGCATATTCTCCCATTAGTATGTCCTCTCACAAAGCTCTTTAATCTTTTCACGCAGCTTTAAATAATCTGCAAAGGCCTCGGGCTTTTTATTTGGGTCTCGCAAAAGAGCGGCGGGGTGCAGGGTGGCCATCATTAAAACTCCGTTTTTCATTATAAATTCGCCGTGCTCACGGGTTATTTTTAAATCGGGCTTAATTAGCTTTGCCCCTGAGATTCTGCCCACGCAAACCACAATTTTGGGCCTTATAATGCGGAACTGCTCCCGCAGCCAGTGCAGGCATTCATCCTGCTCGTTGGGCTGAGGGTCACGGTTTTTAGGCGGTCTGCACTTAACCATATTTGCTATGTAGATGTTCCTGCTGCGGGAGAGGTCTACTGCGTCCAGCATTAAATCCATTAGCTTGCCGCTGCGTCCCACAAAGGGCTCTCCCTGCAAGTCCTCCTGTTCGCCCGGGCCCTCCCCTATTAGCATGACCTCGGCGCAGGGGTTGCCCACACCAAAGACAAGGTTGGTTCTGCCTGTGCAGAGCTCGCATTTTGTGCACTGCTGACATTCTGCTTTAAGAGCCTCTAGGGCACTTGCGTTGTTATTTTCCATATTTGACACCATGTGTCAGAGAGCCCGTACACAATATTTTGCTGGGCTTCCTGCGTCCTTCCTCGGTTCTTTTTTCAAACCTTGCCTCAGTATTTTTATTGATTTCAAGCACCATGTTTTGTACTTGGATATATAAGCAAATCCCCCATCTCCCGCATATAATGCTAAAAAGGAGGTGAGCGAGATGAAGACTTATGACAGAGCCAAAACCGTTGCTTATGCCCATCAATGGGCAATGCTAAGGAATAATAGATACCTTAACTTTGAGAATCTGGGCGGAGATTGCACCAGCTTTGCCTCCCAGTGCCTTCATGCGGGTGCAGGGACTATGAACTACACCCCCACCACAGGCTGGTTTTACAACACTGCTTCTAACAGAACAGCCTCCTGGACAGGAGTCGAGTTCCTTTATAAATTTTTAATAAACAACAAGGGGGCAGGCCCTTCGGCCACAGAGCAGAGCACTCCCGAGGGCATTAAGCAGGGGGATATAGTCCAGCTCTCCTTCGACGGGGTAAAGTTTAGCCACACCGCTGTAATTGTAGAGTGCGGCAGAGGTGAGATACTGGTTGCCGCCCATACTTACGATTGCGATAACCGCCCTTTAAGCAGCTATGAATATAAAAAGCTAAGGTTTTTACACATAAATGATATTGTAAAATAGTAGGCTAACGCCCCAATCGGGTGTCTCTAAACAATTGTAGGGGACGGGCTTGCCCGTCCCGTTTTATCCTAGCTCGCACCATAGGGTCAGGCAAGCCGTGAGCCCTACAAACCATGTACCTTTTTACTTTAACAAGATACCACAATTTAGTTTTGTAGAGGCTTGCAATTAAACGCCAATACTCAAGTCTCAGGCTCAGATGTCACAGGTGTTTCAGAAGAAGCAGGAGCGTCAGATGTTTCATCTGTACTGGATGTATCAGTATTAGCATCCGTGCCAACCATATAAATCTCATCAAAAATCCTGCCGTCTGCAAAGAATTTCTCCTCTGCCTGTGCCCAGCCGCCAAAATCTGATATATCCAGCAGGGGCATGTTTAAATCAAAATATTGGTCAAACAAGGCCAATATTTCAGGATTATATGGCCGGTAATAGTTCAAGCCCGCCAATTGCTGCGCCTCGGTAGAATAAAGGTACTCCAGATAGGCCTTGGCAAGCTCCTCTTTTCCATTGCTCTTTGCGTTTAAAATAGCTACCTGCGGCTGTATAGCTATGCTCATGGAGGGCACAACTATCTCATATTCATCGGGGTGCTCCTTTAGGGCAAGATAGGCCGCACTCTCTGTTGTGAGCAGCACATCGCCCCTCTGCTCGTTGATAAAGGCAAAGGCTGCACTGCGTGAATCTGCATATAAAACAGCTGCATTCACATAAATAGCCTTTAGGAATTCCGTGCTTTTAATCTCGCCGCCGCTATAGTTTTTCTCCGCATAGCCCCATGCTGCAAGAAAGAAGCAGCGTGCCTCGCTTGAACTTTTGGGGTTGGCTGTAATAAGCTCCCTACCTGCCTTTGCAAGGCTGTCCCAGTCGCTGATTTTCTTGGGATTCCCGCTGCGCACAAGGAACACAGCTGTGGTGGTAAAGGGCACTCCCTTGTTGGGCAGCTCCAGTGCTGCACCGCCGTCTGTGATGCTTTTTAGCAGCTTGTCTGCATCAGGCTCAAGAGCCAGAGTAAGCACATCGGCAGTGTTGCTTTGATAGTCGTCCGCCTGCTGAGCAACAAACTTTTCTCCCTTTAAATTGAGCCAATAGGCCGCAAAGCTCTTGTTGTATTCCTCATAAAAGGAATCAGCCGAGCCTAAAGAAAGGCTTGAAAGTGAGACGGCTACAGGCTCTTTTTTGCAGGAGGCAAAAAGGCTGCAAAGCAGCGCAAGGGTGAGTATAACTGCTAATATTTTTACAAATCTATTCATAATAAACACCATGTGTTAGAGAATCGCACACCAACAATTCATCAAAAAGTATCTGTTGTGCCTGCATCTCTACCTTTCATATTTTTCAAACAAAACTAAAAATTAAGTAAAAAGCCGCACCAAAAAGGCACGGCTTCTTTTGCTTTTGTTAAAGGATAAATTAATCCTCTTTCATCTTTGCAAAGCAATCGCTGCAATATACAGGACGGTCTTCGCGGGGTCTGAAAGGAACCTTAGCCTCTTGTCCGCAGGAAGCGCATGTGCCAACAAAGGTTTCACGTTCCGACTTTGCGCCCTTGCGCTGGTCACGGCAATTCTTGCATCTCTGTGGCTCGTTTTCGAAGCCCTTGGATGCGTAGAACTCCTGTTCGCCGGCAGTGAAGATAAATTCAGCACCGCACTCTTTGCATGTTAGTGTCTTGTCTTCAAACATTTTTTTTACCTCGCTTTGGAAATTGTTTAATTACCCACGGACGGACTTGCACCATCGCCTTGCAGTTGCAACGCTCCACTTGAGCTAAAAGGGCATATAAGTTTTAAATGCAAGCCTGTATCCTAGAATGAGGTATAACAAGAGAACTATGCATTTTTATTAAGACAAATAAATAATAAACGAAAAGATGAAATTTGTCAATAGCTTTTTGAGAGAAAAGAAGGAGCTTTTTTTGTAAATAATGTGAAATAAATGATTGATAAGTAAAAAATTACTCCCTTTTGCAGTAATATTTATATCACAACTTACAAAAGGCCTGTGTTTTTTTAAGTTTTAGCCTTGATAATTCTCAAAAAATCTGATACAATTAAATGCATGTTTGTCTAGTATTTTTTAAATTAGGAGGTGCTGCGGTGAAAAGGTCTGTGCAATTGCTCATTATATGCGCTCTTTGTGCCTTGCTTTCGTCCTGTGATTTGAATACTGCACAAGGCGAGCCCTTCTCCTCACAGACTGCGGCCTCCTCTGCCAAAAGCATAGCCTCCGTTGCGCCAACTTCCTCCATGGTGGATATAGATAAGCTTGAAATAACAACACCCACAAAGGCAAATGCCAAAAAACCGCTTGAAATTCCAACCTATGATGGCTCAGGCCAAACCACGCACCCAAAGGTGCTTTATTTTGAAGAGGGTTGGAACGGCTATAGATATTGGATGGTGCACACGCCCTATCCTAACAGCATGGAGCGATATGAAAACCCCTGCATAGTCGTGAGTAATGACGGCATTAACTGGAAAGAGCCTGCGGGCTTGACAAACCCCATTGATTCGGTTAACTCAGGAGGCGGCTGGTACAGGCACTATTCAGACGGTCACCTGCTTATGAAAAACGGCACAATGGAGCTGTGGTACAGGCTTAACGAGAGCTCAAACGCCCTTGCTGCAAACAACGCAAACGCAAGCCTGCTGCGCACAAGCTCCACAGACGGCGTGCACTGGAGCAAGCCGGAGAAGATGCTTACAGCAAGCAATTCCGCCCTCTCACCTGTTGTTATGTGGGAGGACGGCAAATATCGCATGTGGTACGCAAGCAACACAGCAAAGCTGTATTATACAGAATCTGCTACAGGCTATGAATGGGAAGAGCTGCAGCAGTGCAGCATTCCGGCGGAGAATGGAGTTAAGCTTTGGCATCAGGATATAATCAAGACAGATATAGGCTATGAGATGCTGTTTTGCGGCAAGAGCCTGTTTGAAAAAAGCCCTCAAACCCATGAGGAGCTTTACTACACCGCCAGCAAGGACGGCCTGAGCTTTATCTCTCCCACCCTTATAATAAGCTACAAAAACAGCATAGGCGGCTTTGATAACAACAGCATATACCGTGCCAGCCTGCTAAAATTTGCAAACGGTAGCTATAGTGTGTATTATTCGGCTATGTCAAACAGCGGCGAGTGGCGCATTGCGTTAACTCAGGGCAAGAGCATTTCAGAGTTGGGGCAAGATATTTAATGAATTGAATTGATTTGTGGTATCTTGTTAAAGCAAAAAGTACATGGTTCGTAGGGGGCACGGCTTGCCTGACCCTATGGTGCGAGCTAGGATAAAACGGGACGGGCAAGACAGTCCCCTACGGTTTTTATGGATACCCGATTTATAGTTACATTATAGCATATCCCCGCATAAAAGTCAAATTTCGTATGATTTCAGGCGGGTTTTTATGCGCTAAAAACGGCTTAGGCATAGGCTTTGCGGGTGGGGTGATATGTTAATAAGAAGTTTACAAATGGGCTTTTTTAATGCATAATTTACGTGAATTTAATTCTTGAATTTTGATTAAAAATTTCGTAGGGGGCGATGTCCACATCGTACCGTTTTTTCGAAATTCGCAGGTATTCACGGGACGATGTGGACATCGTCCCATACAAGGTTGCGACTGGGCAATTTCTGGCCTCTATCCTCTAACTTCTAGCCTCTAGTCGGCGTAGCAAATCCACCTTCATTATGCATTGAAAAAATTCTCCATAAATTTATGAAAAAGGTATTGACATTCTTGTGATAAGTGTTATAATATGTTACAAGAAGAAACAAAATTGTTACAGTTTGCAGTTTGTGTTTAAGATGATATTCTCAATCAAGGCAGCATATACTTTTAACATCTGTTTCTTTTATTTACCTAATGATTGTGGTATGAGGGGAAGGGAGAACCCGCACATTGCTTCATTTGGATAATTTTAACCAAACAGACCCAGGGGCTTTATCAAAGTAAAGCCCCGCAAATTCTCTTTTGAATCGAAAAAAACAGGGGACGTTTGCATTAATTTGCACACTGATTTTAATCCATTTTTTAGAGACAAGCATTTTTTACTTGCGCTAAGCGCAAGAAGGGGGGCAATCGAAGCAATATCGGTTGCATTCAAGTGTGGAGATAAGCTCCGCACAAAGGGGATTTGACGGTGTTCCTTAGACCGCACATCAACATCATGTGAAAATTCACTTGTTGTGTCTGCGTCTCTGTATTTCTTGTTGTTTTCAACTTGAGAGCACCAAACATTGAGGATTAATATTTAAGCGAGCAAAGGGACTGCCGTAAGCTTTACGGCAGTCCCTTTGCTTTGTTTTGTCTATATTACAGCTCAAAATCAGTTTTTTTAAAGCTTGGCAGCACCGGCACAACATTGGGCTTGCGCTTTAGCGGGTTGTATTTGTACTTGCTGCATTTGCCGTTTTTTGCCGCTCTGTTCTTCTGACAGAGCACGCTCTCGTCGCTGCTGGAGTTAAATTCGCAATATTGACAGGATGGGTCTACATTCTTGCCAAAGGCCTTTATCTTCATACCGTCGCCCCCAATACCTCATGAGTTTGTTTTAATTGCTTGCGTATCTCCAGCTTTTGCGGGCACTTATCCTCGCAAGCTCCGCAGTCTACGCAGGCAGAGGCGTCTTTAAATTCAAGCCAGGGCACCTTACCTATGCTCTGATATTCGCCCCTTGCATAGTCGGTTATGCCGTAAACTCTGTGGTAGTTCATAAATCGGAACACCTCGGGTATGTTTATTCCCGCAGGGCAGGGCATACAATAGTTACAGCCTGTGCAGTATAAGTCCATGAGCTTTTTATTCTGCTCCAGAGCAGAGGAAATCTGCGCCATCTCACTATCTGATAGAGGGGCAGAATTGGATGCAATGCTGCAATTTTGCTCAAGCTGCTCCATGCTGCTCATGCCCGAAAGAGCTATGCTTACAGCGGGATTGTTAAGCACAAAGCGCAGGGCAAGCTCCGGTGAGGACTGCACCTTGCCTGGGAGTAAATCAGCCACTGCCTTAGAGGGTATGCCTAGGCGTCCGCCGCCTACAGGCCCCATTATAACAACGCCCAAGCCCTGTTCATTGGCAAATTTAATGCCCGCCTCGTTGCTTCTATCCAGCAAATTATATTGGCACAGCAGAGAGGCGATGTGCTCCTGCCCACGCTTGATTATCTCAAGCATATTTTCGGGCTTATCGTGAAAGGAGAAGGAGAGATATTTTAAAACGCCCCGTTCCTTTAGCTTTAGTGCTCTGGCCAAGGGGCCGTCGGGAACATCGATTTTGCTCTCCCACTGCTCAAGAGTTATACCCCAGAAGTGGTAAAAGTCAATATAATCTGTATCCAGCTTTTTTAGTGAGGCTTCCAGCCGCTTTTCAAAATCATCACCGGAAGCATTGTCTATGGGGTTTTTGGTAGAGAGATATACGCTCTCTCTTTTGCCCTTTAGAGCCTTACCTACTATATTTTCGCTTATGTGCTCGCAGTAATAGGGAGCGGTGTCAAAGTAGTTAATGCCAAGCTCTATGCCCCTGTGTATCATGCGTATGCTCTCGTCCTCGTCATAAATCAGCTTGCCCTCGCTCTCAATTTGGGGCAGGCGCATACAGCCAAAGCCAAGAACCGAAACATCCAAGCCAGTTTTGCCAAATTTTCTGTATTGCATAAAATTACCTCCTTGTGCAGATAATAGCCTTATAGTGTAGCTAATTACATTGTACCATATTATTTAAAATTATGCAAGATTAACGGGAGGAAATTATGCAATTTAGAACAGATTTGGCCATAGAAACCAGAGAGATGAACGGCACAGGCAGGTTAAAGGGTGTTGTTGAGGAGCACTCCGAGGCCTACGGCATGAACATCACACGCATACACATAACCAATGAAGAGGGCGCAGAGCAGCTTGGCAAGGCCATTGGCACCTATATCACAGTTGAAATCCCACCCCTTACCGATTATGCCGAAAACCAGCGCATGGAGGCTCTGGCTGAGGAGATTAAGAAGATGCTCCCTGAAGAGGGGCTTGTGCTTATTGCGGGCTTGGGCAACTATCAGGTTACGCCTGATGCCCTTGGGCCTAAGACGGCCTCCCTCACCTTTGCCACCCGCCACATTCAGGGTGAGATAGCCCGCTCTACAGGCCTTTCTGATTTGCGTCCCGTGGCTGTGCTTGCCCCGGGAGTTCTGGGTCAAACCGGCATGGAGACAGGGGAGATTCTGGCCAGCCTGTGCAAGGAACTAAAGCCCGCTGCCGTAATAGTGGTTGATGCAATGGCCTCCCGCAAGACAGAGCGTGTGGGCACAACTATACAGATATGCGATACAGGCATCTCCCCTGGCTCAGGTGTGGGTAACGCAAGGCCTCAGCTAAACAGGGAGACTCTGGGCGTGCCCGTAATTGCCATGGGAGTGCCCACAGTGGTTGACGCAAAAACTCTGGCTGCTGATTTAGCCATACAATCCGGCGCACAGGAGAGCGCAGCTGAAAAGATACAAAACAGCGCAGAGCCTCACGGCACCGCCATGATAGTAACCCCAAGGGAGATAGATTTGCTGATAGAGCGTGCTGCAAAGCTGCTATCACTAGCCATTAACACAGCCCTGCACCCCAATTTTACCCCAGAGGATTTTGCATTGCTGGTGGGGTGATTTTTTTAATTCGTAATGCGTAATTCGTAATTAAATGTGAATTTGCTGCGCAACTAGAGACTAGAGGCTAGAAATTCCCAGTTGTAGCTCCCGTTATAAATTAAATCTCACTTACTTTTTATTAAATTTTGCTCAGCAAATTCACCTAAAACCATCATCTATTATTTTTTATTTATTATCTTTTATTTAATAACTTTCAATTGTCAACTTTCAACTTAAAAATTGTCATATTCCTCCCCCCTCCCCTCATATATTTTAATTGAAATATGTGAGAAGTAGAAAATTTAGAGAAGTTAGTTAACTATCAAATATCTAACTTGGGAGGATTTACATTGAAAAAGCTAAAGATAAAAGTAAAAAGAAGATACCTTCGTATAGGCTTGCGATTAAGTGCCATAACCCTATGCCTTGCTATGCTTGCATTTGTCCCTAAGGCCTATGCGCAGGTTGCTCCCCATGCGGGTGTTATTGCAAAAGAGACAGTGCTTATCTCCGCAGGCTTTATTCTGCCTGAGGGCGGCGAGAGCTATATAAAAGAAAAGTATGAGGAATCCAAAAAGCCGCCAACAACAGTTCCTGCAACACAGAGCACAACAGAGGCCGCTGTCACCACCACAGCCGTTCCGGCAACAGAGGCCGCAACTACCACAGCCTCAACAGCTGCCGCTCCTGCAGGCACCTTAAAGGTTAACGAGAGGCAAATCAAAAACACAGGCTTAAATTATGGCTCTGTGTGGGTTAAAAAGCAGACAAATAATAAAACAATTGATGTAAAAACTGAATTAGAGCGTGCTCCTCAGGTTAAAATAAAGAAGAACACAGACGAACCTCAGGTGCTTATCGTGCACACCCACACAACCGAGGGCTATATGAGCGAATACACAGGCACATATAGCAAGGATTTTAATCCACGCACCACAGATAAGAGCAAGAGCGTAGTAAGCGTTGGCGATATAATAACAGAAAAGCTCAATGCAGAGGGAATCAAAACCCTGCACTGCACCACCTATCATGATTATCCCAAGTACAACGGTTCTTACACCAGAACCGAAAAGACTATTAAGGAATACCTGCAAAAGTACCCCTCAATTCAGGCGGTTATAGACGTTCACCGTGACGCCATGCAGGATAGTGACGGCACTAAAACCAAGCCCACAGCCACTATCAACGGCAAAAAGGCCGCACAGGTTATGATAATTTCGGGCTGCGATGACGAGGATAAGCTGAGCTTCCCCGAATGGGAAAAGAACATGCGCCTTGCGGTTCGCATTCAAAAGGAGATGGCCGAAAAGTACCCGGGGCTTGCAAGACCCATACTTTTTCCGCCCTTCCGATATAACATGCACCTTACAAAGGGCTCGCTTATTATAGAATTCGGCACAGACGCAAACACCCTTGAGGAAGCACAGTATTCAGGCGGCATGGTTGGCGAATGTCTGGCAAATGTTTTGGGAAGGCTGAGTTAATTAAAATTAAGGTTCTCTATTTACTACCTTGTTTGTAGGGGCAGACCTATGTGTCTGC
>JAISYX010000048.1 GCA_031269595.1 Oscillospiraceae bacterium | reverse complement strand
TTGGTGTTAAGCTCATTAAACAAACGCAAAAGCCAAATTGCACTGTTAAAGGTGCAGGGCTACAGCTTTAGCCAAATAACCGCCTGCCTTATATTAGAGGGCGTGTTTATTTGCCTAATATCCATAGCAATAAGTTTGTTGATTTCTTGTTTACTTCTTATTGTTTTCTGGCATTCTATATTGGTAAGCTTTTTTGCCATAGGCTTTGAAACTTTGCAAATAAGCACACCGTTTTACCTTAAAACCGCCGCATTATGCGCCTTGATTGGCAGCTTGGGCACTGTTGCTGGTGTGTATGTGGCCTCGGGCAAGGTGGCTAAAATTGAGGCTGCACAGGCTTTGAAGGAATAGATTTAAAATATAATTTAAAGGAGCTTATATTAATGTTAAAGACATTTAATCTGCAAAAGACATTTAAAAACGGCGTTACCGCCGTTAAGGATGTTAATATCTGCCTTGAAAAAGGTAAATTCTACGGGATTTCAGGCAATTCAGGCTCAGGCAAAACTACCCTGCTCCAGCTGTTAAGTGTGCTTGATTCCCCCAGCGAGGGTAGTGTTGAAATTGACGGCACAGACACTGCCAAGCTAAAATCCAGCGAGCTTTGCAGCCTTAGGATACATAAAATAGGGTTTATATTCCAAAGCTTCCATCTGCATCCCTCACTAACCGCCATACAGAATGTTATGCTCCCAATGTTTGTAAATAAAAAGCTTGATAAATCAGAGCTTGAGGTCAGAGCTTTAAAGCTTTTAGAACTTGTAGATTTGACCGAGCGCAAAGACCACCTGCCAAAGCAGCTCTCTGGCGGTGAGCAGCAGCGTGTTGCCATTGCAAGGGCGTTAGCCAATGAACCTGATTACATTTTTGCCGATGAACCCACAGGGAATTTGGATAGCCAAAATGAAAAAATCATTTTTGATTATCTTAAAATTTTGTCTAAAGATAGATGTCTTGTAGTTGTTTCTCACAACGATATAATTAAAGAATACACAGACAAGCTTTTTGAAATGAAAGACGGTATTTTAACACAATCAATTTAAAATTTTTACAAGAATAGGATATTATGATACATTTTTTAAAAATTTATATTCTAAAAACAAAATTCCTAGGCAAAGGCATTCTGCCGCTTATGCTCTTCTTCTTTATATCCTTTAGCATAGCCCTTTGCGCCCTTACAATAAGCCAAAGTGCAACCAAGGTTATTTCACAGGATTTTGAAAGCGAAGAGGCCTTAAGCCTAACAGTAGATAACCCCTTTGCTCAAAAAACCGAAGCCGAATGCTTAAGGGAATTCTTGCAGCTTGAGGGAATTGAAAAGGCAGCATTACTTGACGGAAAGCGGTATTCTGTAAAAATTATAGACTATAAGCACCGAAATGAAGTAATCACCACTCTTAGTCAAAAGGGATATAAGGTTTTAATAAATAATCAATTACAAATGGATATAGACACAACAGAATCATTATCAAGTATGATGAAGGCTATCACAGTAGCTGTTGTTGTGATAGTATTTATTATTTTGTTATTATTTTTGATAAAATCAATTAACGAGCAAATCAATGAAATTGCATTGTTTAAAGCTTTGGGATACCAAGGATTTCAAATTTCAATGCTTGTTTCGGTTGAATTTTTCATTGCGCTAATAACAGGTGCTATTCTTTCGGCTTTATTTTGCGGCTTTGCAGTGCTGCCTATAATTAAAAGCACCGTTTCTGAAGGCTTAGCTCCCACCTTTGAAATAAGCTTATGTTTTGAAATATTTGCCGCTTTTATTCTGCTTATTGTTCTTGCCATTTTCTCACAAATCAAAAGGATTAACAAAGTTCCTGTTTCATTACTGTTGAAAGAATAGGAATCAAAAAACAATCCCGCACATCTGCCGTGAGCTTCTTCGGCAAATGTGCGGAAATTTTTTTGGAATTTCTGATTTACGCTTGATGAATTGCTATCAGCTCAAGCCGTGAGGCATCCCAAGGGTTTGCGCCTGAAACAAGGCACAAAACGTATTCATCGTTTGCCGCCCAAGAAGAAACCCCGCCGCTCACCCTCTGCAAGGCCGCAGCAACCTCAGGGCTGGGCGTTACATTTACATAAGAATGCTCTGTTATAAGCTCCTTTGCCTCCTCAGACTCAATACACTGCTCATTATTCCACTCCTTGGAATTTGTGTAATAGTCCACATTCCAGCGGTCAAGTGCAGTCAAATACCTCTCTGAGCGGTCATAAACAAGAGTGCCCTCATTCAGGCATACTATATACCCTACCTCATCTGAAATACGCTCACACGAGCCGTCTGTATTGTATTTAAACAGACTATAATAAAGAATAGCCGCTTCCTCCGGATTTAAGCCTACAAAGCGTGTGTTCATAGCAAAATAGAACTCCCCGTCAAGCTCCCAAAGCTCAGTTACCGCTCCCGGGATGCCGCTCAGCTGATAGTAGCCGCCCACAGCAGTTACAGGTATTTCATCAAAGCTTAAATACCGCTGTCTAATGCTATCAACTGCCTGTGTAAGCCTTGCCCTGTTGCCTGCGCTGTCCTGCGCATAGGCTATAGCTGTAAAGCCTGTTTCGCCGCTTTTAAAGGCGTAGGTGTTCTGCAAGGACCACTCACCGCTGCTATAAGCAACGCCGCCATTTTTTGTAAGATAAAGCCAATACTGCACTGCACCATGGCCGCCTGTGCTGTTTATAACAAAGCTATAATCGTCGCCGCTGTGCGTATATGTTATGGACGTAATTTCAAGAGACACAACACTCTCCTCTGCATTGCCCGAGCCAAAGCAAAAGCTAGCCGCTATGAGGGAAAGCAAACAGATAACGCTTATGGTACGCTTGAGATTTTTCATAATTAAACACCATGTGTTAGAGAGCCCGCACACCAACAAGTTATGAAAAAAGTATCTGTTGTGCCTGCGCTCTACCTTTCTTGATAGGTTACTTAATTATACCACAAACGTTATCCTTTGTCAAATATTACCATCAAAATGTAACATTTTTGATTTTTTCTGACATTCTCACTCCACAATATAGGCATCAGTAGGAGTTACAGGCTCTACGGCCTCCTCCGCCTGCTTTTGTGCGGCCTCAAAGAGGGTTATCTCATCTGCTATTTGCTTAAATACAGGACCGCCGGAGCGGCCGCCTGACTTGCCGTTTTCGGCCAGAACAACGCACACATACTTGGGCTTTTCATAGGGGAAAAATCCCGCATACCACGCTTGCAGCACCTTTTTGCCGTCCTTTTTCATGCCTGTTTCCGCCGTGCCGGTTTTTGCTGCTGAGCTGCACTCCTCAGGCTTTCCGGGCTTGGCCGTGCCCTCCAGCACAGTTGTGTTCATAAACTGCGCAAGCTCCCTTGCGGTGCTCTCATTTATGGCCATGTGTGCGGCTGGAGAGCGCATCACCTCCACGGTTTTGCCCTCTGCATCCACTATCCTGTCCACCAATCTTGGGGTGATGTAAATCCCCTTGGAGGCTATAGTGCCCACCAGAGCGGCGTCGTGAAGGGGTGTTGCAAGCAGCTCGCCCTGTCCAAATGAGAAGTTGGCCAGAGCCGCCGGCTGTATCAGCGTGCTCTCTGAGGGGAGCTTGCCTGCGGAGCTCTCATAGTTGGGAGCAAGCACAAGGCTTTTGCCAAAACCCATCACCTTGGCGGTTTTTAGGAGCCTCTCCCCCCCTATCTGCTGGGCAAGCTGAATAAAATAGAGGTTGCAGGAGTGAGTTACTGCGCCCTCCATGTCCAGTTCCCCATGAGCTGCGCCGCCGTTGCAGGTGAACACGTTTGTGCCTATTTGCAGACTGCCGTTGCAGGTGAATCTTGTATCTGAGGGAATGCCGCATTCCAGAGCCGCCGCCGCTGTTACCAGCTTAAAAACCGAGCCCAGGTCAAAGGCACTCATGCTGCGGTTTATCAGCGGTGAATCCTCATTATCCAACACAGACTCCAAGCTCAGGGGCGAAAAGCCGGGCACGCTGACCATGGCTCGAATATCCCCCGAGGGTATCTCCATAACCACAACAGACCCTGTACCAAGGTACGCACCTGCAGCCTCCTCTGCTATGGCCTGAATGTCCTTATCTATAGTGAGCACCACTCCTGCCTTTGAAAGGGCTGTGGTGTCGTTTATTTCGGGGGCAAATCCCGCCAATACTCCGCCTCTGGCATCCACCTGATAGGTTATTTTAAGGCTGCCTGAGGCGTTGGAGAGGACATCATTATAGGCCTTTTCTATCCCCGTTAATCCGTTTTGACCCGTGGAATCTAAATACCCCACAGTGTGAACAGCAGGGAAGCTTGCGCCGTATCGGGTTTCTGTGTTAAACACGGTCACACCCTCTGCCTCAAGCTTCTCCATAGGCAGAGTAAAGGCAAAGGGATAGCTCTTGTTAAGGAACTCCTTCATACCCTCAAAGGTATCCTCTGGCACAGCCGCCTTGAATGCAGCTAAATCTATTGAGGAGGGCGCAATAGCCACCCGTGTTTGCGGGTATCCCCCTGCAATAGGGCGCATTTTAGCGTCGTATATCCTGCCTCTGGTTTTAGCCACAGTTAACGTATAGCTGCCCTGACGCTCTACCACGGCAACATAATCCTTGTTATTAATAACACTGAATACCTGCATTAGAATAAACTGCATTCCTACAATAAATATAGCATAAACCCAAACCAGTCTTTTAAGCATATTTAAACACCCTGTGTTAGAGACAGTGGTTGCCGACCAAATCAAGGATTTGTACAGCACCGCAAGCCCGCACTCCAATAATTGATTAAAAAAGTGCCTGCGTCTCTTCCTTTCCTATTGTTTTCAAGCTGAACGCCTCAGCTTCAAGAACCGCACACTAAAATTGTGCTGTGTACTTCCCCTGACTTTCATATTATGTCAAGCCAATTGCTTATGAAACTAGTGTTGACTGATTTAACAAATTTTAGACTGCAAATAATAAATTTACAAAATTGCCATTGCAATTTTGTAGTTGAAAATTGAAAATGAAAAATTGAAAATTAAGGTGAATTTGCTGCGCAAATTTAAATTAAAAGTTGTGTGAGCACGGGCACCCTGATTACCTCTCTATCGCCCCGCTGACGTGCGTCATTGCGAGCACCGCTGAGCTTGAATTTACCATGCGGTTGCAAGTGCGAAGCAATCCAGTGCACTAAAACCCTGAGCTGCTATGGAACATCTTACCTTACTCCACTGGATTGCTTCGCACACCGCACTTTGCGATTATTTCAGCTTTGTTGCGTGCTCGCAATGACGCACGCCAGCGCAGTGATAATATCGTGACCTGCCGCCCGCAAATAGCTACGATTTGGCAAACTTCTAGCCTCTAGCTTCTAGCTTCTAGCCGGTAAAACAAAACAATTGACAGTTTACCCTTGGCAGGGTACAATTATATAAGGGTAGACTATGCAATCTGCCCTGTACTATGAAAAGAGGAGGGGATAACGCTGTCAACTGAAAAGATACGCTTCCTGCCCAGTTCACCTGCGGCCAAGGAGCTAAAAAGCTTTAAAGCACGCAGGCTTGCTATAACCTCTTTTCTTACAGCGGGTATAGTGCTTATAAGCATAATTTACCACCACTTCCCGCCTATAGTGCAGGAACGCAGCCATGCTCTGCCTGCCTCTAAACAGGTTGCGCTGCAAACAAGCTTTGCTGCCATAATAGGTATGCGGCCTGCTGATATTTCCCGTGTGGTTTTAATTAACGATAATAGCGGAACAGGCAAGAGCATATCTGACGAGCAGACCATTCAAAGCCTGTTTGAAGAGATAAGCCGTGTGCAGTTTATTAAAAACCGCAAAGTGCCACCCGCAGTAAGCGGCTACAGTATTTACATATATCCAAAAAACAACAAAGGTTACCTTGCATATACAAGCAACTTCGGATTTTCGGGACATGAGGGATACACATGGGAGGAAGAAAGCTTTTGGGTGGAGACAGACCCGGTTATGATTTACCTTATTTTGAAGGACTTTTACGACAAACTATAGCACGGAATGTTTCTTTAAAATACCAATGTGTGATAATTTAGTGCAAAAATTGCATTTCATGCCGATTTTTTGACATTTCATACCGTTTTTGTGATTTAAGCCAAAAAGTATGTTATAATTTTGTCAATGAAGTTTCTAAGGATTCCCCCCTAAAGAAATTTCTCTGTTTGGTTTTGCAATAAATATCTCTCTTCAAAAAGAAGTCGGGTCTCTCTCCGGCTTCTTTTTGTTTTGTTTGAAAAACAAAAAGAAGTGAAAAGCGAAAAGTGAAGAGTGAAAAGTTGTGGTAATTTGCTGCGCAAATTTTGATTAAATAAACATCCAAGCCCCTGCCTCCCTCGCCAATGGAGCTTGGACAGTTTATCGTTTTGCTCTTGACAAAATGAATTTCATGCAGTATAATTGAATAGAAAACTAAATAAATTCATTTATTATGAAAAGGGGTGCTGCAATGAGAAAATCGTTGACCGAGCGTGAGCAAAACGCTATTAGGGATAAACTGATAGAGAGTTGCCGTGTTTGTTGGGAACGGTACGGCTATAAAAAAACGGGCGTTGCCGAAGTTACCGCAATGTCCGGTATTTCAACAGGCGCATTCTATGGCTTCTTTGCGTCAAAAGAAATGCTATTTGTCGAAACCGCCAATGCCTTTACAAAGAAGCTCTACGATATTATGACGGTGAGCAAGCCGCAAGTAGCAACGAGAAATGACTTTGCAACAGGATTGACGCAGTGTGTCAATGAATTATTCGATAATAAATGGATTTTCTCTCTCCGTGAGGACGCAGAAACAATCTTGCGGAAACTACCCGCTGATTATATGGAACAGGACTTTCAAAGGGATGTTATCGACATAGCCGCCGTTGTAGCGTTATACGAATTAACGCCGAAAGTGCCGTCCGATGAACTAACCGCTGTGTTCCATACGTTGCTGATGTCGATTTACTTGACGGATATTATTGGCGCAGCACATAAACAAGCACTATATATGCTTATAGATTCAGTAATACCAAATTTATTTGAACAGGAGGAGTTATAAATGTCAACTCAAAATCGTTTCAGCGACCTTTTCCCCGTAGCATTTTATAACGATTTGCACCCCGACTTCGGCGTAAACTTTTCAATGAATCGTTGCTACAATTTTTCCAATGATGAAGAAATGCTTGCAGAAATGCGGGAGGTCAGCCCCCGTATTCACAACTATGCTGAGTTTATCGCAGAGTTTTTTAAGCTCTACGAAAAATCTCTATATAGCGGTCACAAACTTCGTGCGGCGTTTTATCTGCGTTCAGCGGAGTTTTACATGACACTTGACAATCCGAAAAAGGACGAATACCGCAAGCAATTTATTGAGCTTTGCCGTGAGCATTTTCAGATTGGTGACGAGTTGCATTATCTTGTACCGTATGAAAACGCTTTTATGTCGGCATACCGCTTTACACCCAAAAATCCGAAAGGCACGTTTGTGATATTCGGCGGCTTTGACAGCTACATTGAGGAAATGTTCGGAACTGTTTTAGCAATGAAATCGGCAGGTTTCGATGTGGTTCTTTTTGACGGTGCAGGTCAGGGTGCGACCTTAGAGGATTACCACATTCCGATGACGCATGAGTGGGAGAAACCCGTCAAAGCGGTGCTTGATTACTTCAACCTCGACGATGTAACACTTATCGGCGTATCCCTCGGCGGGTATCTGGTTATACGGTCAGCCGCTTATGACAAACGGATTAAGCGTGTGGTTACAGACGATATTTGTACGGACTTTTATGAAACCGTACTGAACAAATTTCCGCAAAAGGCAAGAGGTTTTATAGATTACCTTATAAGGCACAACAACAAATTTCATAAAGCAATCTTTAATGCGATTGCCCGAAAAGTACAGAAGAAAGACTTGATGATTGAATGGGGCGTGACGCAGGGTATGCACGTTATGGGAACAGCTACGCCATATGAATTTTTACGTAAGTGTGTGCTGTTCAATACGCGTGAGGTATCGCCGCTGGTTACGCAGGATGTTCTGCTTATGGCGGGTGAAAAAGACCACTATATCCCGCTGCATCAGTTTTATGACCAACAAAAGTGGCTGACAAACGCAAAGAGCGTTACACCACGCCTTTTCACTGAATCCGAAACGGCGCAAAACCATTGCCAGCTTGGAAATGTGGGGCTTTCGATTGAAGTAATTGTGGATTGGGCGGAGAAAATGATTAACAGCACAACGAAATAATAAGCACACAAAGTGTATATGCGGAGATGATGGCGATATGGTATAATAAATATGCTTAATTGCTTGGGCAATTCAACTTTCAACTTTCAATGGTCAACTTAAAATGCATTATAATTTAACCTCCCGCATATCCATTTAGAGAATATACTTTATGGAATAGGGGAAATAAAATTGTCATCTGTCAATTTTCAACTGCCTTTTGCGGTGTTGCTTGCAGGAGCTTTGGCTGTTGCCTTAGGCCTGCTCTCTGCCCTTTGGCTTGAAAGGGCAAGCGAAAAAACCAAGCTCTATGCCCCTTCCCTTTTGGCGGGCGGCCTGCTTTTGCTGTGCTTTTATGATTACTTTGGATATATAGATTGGGTGTTCTCCTCCCACTACGGCTCAGAGCAGGGGGGCGGGATTTGCCTTGTGCTGTTTTTGCTGGGCGGATTTTTAAGCAGCGAAACAGGCGAGGCCATAATATGGCGGCGGTTTAAAAAGCTTGGCTCCGTGGGTGAAAAGCGGCATTACGCAGCCCTTGTATGCGCTGTTTGCGCATTTTGCGCCTACAGCTTTGTTGTTGGCATACAGCTTACAACCTCTGCGGGGGCGTACATCTCCGCTGTGTTTGCCTCAGCATTTATAGAGGTGCTCATCTTCTCTCTGTGCTGCTTCTGCGGCCTTTCTGTGTTGAGCCTGAGCAAGCACAGCCTGTTCACCTTCGTCGCCTTCTTCGCCCTCTCAAGAGCCGTTGGAGCTACCCTGGCTATGATACTCTCAGAGCATGTAATTAACGAGATGCTGCTTACCTCACTTGGTGCGGCGGCCTGCGGAGCATTGCTGTGCGGGGCTGTTAAGCTTATCTCCGGCAGCAGACAGAGCCTCACCTTTTGCATGTTTGGCTTTGCGGGAATGCTGCTGGTTAAGCTTATTGAGTAGTTGATTACTCACTCGCTCCGTAGGGGCAGACCTATGTGTCTGCCCAGATTATCGTAAATTTCCCGTCTTTGCCCAAATTATCGTAAAACGCCCGTCTTTGGGCAGACACATAGGTCTGCCCCTACGGTTTTTAAAGTAAAATGTATTTAATCACCGCCTTTAGGCAATACTCATTTTGAAGTATTGTTTTAAAGGTGGTTTTTATATGAAAGCTGTTATCATGGCAGGCGGCGAGGGCAGCCGTCTCCGTCCCCTTACCTGCGATATTCCCAAACCCATGGCACCCCTTTGCGGCAGACCTATGATAGAATACATTCTGGAGCTATTGGCAAAGCACGGCGTTGACGAGGCCTCTCTAACCCTGCGCTATATGCCCGAAAAGATTATAGAGCACTTTTCCTCCGGCGAATTTGCGGGGGTTAATTTAAATTTTGCCATTGAGGATACACCCTTGGGCACCGCCGGCAGCGTGCGCAGTGCCGTTGATTTTGATGAGGATTTTATAATAATAAGCGGCGACGCTTTAACCGACTTTGACCTTACCGCCGCCATTGAGTTCCACAGAGCCACAGAGGCCGCCGCTACCCTTATAGTCAAAAAGGTGGATGACCCCCGTGAATACGGCCTTGTACGCTTTGATAAAAACAAGCGCATCAGGGGCTTTTTAGAAAAGCCCGATTACTCTCAGGCAGATACTGAGTATGCCAATACAGGCATTTATATATTATCTCCACAGGCACTTGCAATGATACCCATGGATACCAATTACGATTTTGCCTCCGACCTCTTCCCCCAAATGCTCAAGGGAGATGTGCCTATCTATGCCTTTGAATCAAATGGTTACTGGTGCGATATAGGCGATATTTCTACCTATGTCTCCTGCCAGAGCGACATGCTAAACGGCCTTGTGCGCTGCAATATCAGGGGTAACGAGGCGGATTTGCCTGAGAACATTATAGTACACCACCCTGTTTATGTAGGCAAGAACGTCACTCTGCGTGAGTTTTGCGAGATAGGGCCAAACACCATTATAAACAGCCTCTCCCATGTTGGAGTGGGCGCAAAGGTGCGTGATTCTGTTATGCTGGAGGGCAGCTGGGCAGGAGATAAAGCCCGCTTAACAGGTGCGCTGCTGTGCGAGGGTGCGTCTGTCAAGCGTGGCGGCCAGCTCTTTGAACAGAGCGTGGTTGGCGCACGTGCCATAATAGGCGAGTGCAGTGAGGTTAAGCCTGAGGTTAAGGTGTGGCCTGACAAGCGTGTGCCAAGCGGCTCTATCATTTATGAAAACCTTAAAACCGGCAGCAATGAAACTCAAAACTTTGACGAAAACGGCATAAAGGGCGAAACAGGTGTGGATATAACCCCCGAATTCTGTGCCCGCTTAGGGGCGGCCTGCGCCAGCCTTAAGTCTGTTAAAAAGATAGGCGTTGCCTGCGGAAACAGCAAGGCGGCACAAATATTTAAATCCGCATTTGTGGCGGGAGTTCTGGGCGCAGGTGCTACCGCCTGGGATTTTGGCGAGACCTTCCGCTCTATGCACAGCTTTGCCCAAACCTTCTGCGGCATAAATTTGGGCATATACTTTTCCAGCGGCGTTAACACAGCCATCTATATAACGCAGGACGGCGCACTCCCCACCACACGCAAGCTGGAAAGGGAGCTTGAGAGCCTAATCCGCCAGAGCACCTTTAACCGCTGCGCCTGGTCTGATATTCAAGAGAGCGTGAACATGTCCGGCGTATCCCTTATTTACAGGCAGGAGCTTATGAGCCTTGCACCCCACGGGCTTGCGGGAATCAAAGCTAAGGTAAAAAGCTCCGACCCCGAAGCCGGCCGAGTTCTAAGCGGGGTTTTGCAAAAGCTGGGCAGCGTTAGCGAGGGGCAGCTAATCTTTAATCTGGGCAGCTCAGGCACTCAGGTTTCAATATACGACCCCGTTTGCGGCTATATAAGCCCCGAACAGGTGCTGGCCATGCGTATGCTGCCCCTGCTGGAGAGCGGCGAGCCTGTGGCTGTGCCCTACTCCTCCCCCGCCGCATATGACGTGCTTGCAAAGCAGACAGGCGGCCGAATCGCCCGCTATCTAAGCACGCCTGCAAACGATTCCGACAGCGAGGCAAGGGCTCTTGCCGCAAGCCAGCCCTTTGTGCGTGACGGACTTATGACAGTGATAAGTCTGCTTGCCTATATGAAGCGCACAGGCTCATCTATATCTGATTTATACTCCAAGCTGCCTGATTTTGCCGTATCTCACCATGATGTGGAGCTAATCTGCGCCCCTGGGAAGGCCATTAACAGCCTGCGTGACGCCTACGGCACAAGCCGCACCGCCGAAGAGGGGCTTTCAATCAAGCTGGAAAAAGGCACGGCCAAGGTTATCCCATCTAAAAAGGGCGAAAAGCTACGGCTTATAGCCGAAGCCGCCAACGCCGAATTTGCCCGTGAAATTTGCGGAGAAATCGAGGAGACACTGAGCTTGCTGATTCACGAATCTTAAGATGCAAGAAGCAAGAATGGCTGTATTCCAAGCTCTTGCCTCTTTGCTCTGACCCGTGGTGCGTGCTAAGATAAAACGGGACGGGCAAGCCCTACTAGAAGCTAGAGGCTAGAGGCCAGAAGCTAGAAGTCGCCCAGTCGAAGTTCCCGCTATAAATTAAGCTTAAACTACTTTTTAATAAAAATTTGCGAAGCAAATCCCAACTAGAGGCTAGAGGCTAGAAGCTAGAAGTCGCCCAATCGCAGCTCCCACTATAAATTAAGCTTAAACTACTTTTTAACAAAAATTTGCGCAGCAAATCCCAACTAGACGCTAGAGGCCAGAGGCCAGAAGCCAGAAATTGCCCAGTCGTATCTCCCTCTATAAATTAAGCTTAAACTACTTTTTAATAAAAATTTGCGCAGCAAATCCCAACTAGACGCTAGAGGCTAGAGGCCAGAAGCTAGAAGTCGCCCAATCGCAGCTCACACTATAAATTAAGCTTAAACTACTTTTTAATAAAAATTTGCGCAGCAAATCCACCACAACTTTCAACTTTCAACTTTCAATTTAAAATCACCCATATGTAAACTTCTTATTAACATATCACTAAAGCCGCAAAGCCCATGCCTTAGCCATTTTTAGCGTATAAAAAGCCGCTTGAAATCGCACAAAAATTGACTTTTGTCCGTGAATATGCTATAATACAATTATAAATTGGTATCTCTAAAAAATGCGTAGGGGCAGACCTATGTGTCTGCCCTGATTATCGTAAAATTCCCGTCTTTGGGCAGACACATATGTCTGCCCCTACTGCCTTGTAAGGTTAAAGCTTTACGCTTCTTAGGGGTCACGGCTTGCCTGACCCGTGGTACGGGCCGGGATAAAACAAGTCCGTACCCTACAAACCCTAAGTCTTAGATAATATTTTATGGAGAAAAATAATGAAAAAGAAAATCTTAATATCCGCAGGTGCGGTTCTCGTGCTGCTTGTTGCCTCCGCCATATGGTTCGTGCAGGTTTACGGGCCTAATTTTAATATATACCTTGTGCCTCCGTCTACCAAGAAGTACGGAAAAATCGCTCTGCAGTTTATTGACCAAAACGGCCTTTATACCAACAGTGCCGAATGGAAAGAGGCAAAAACCGCCGCAGAGAGCAACCTTGCATCTGCAAAATCTTACGACGAGGTACTTGGTATCCTAAACGGATATATTAAGCATGCAGGAGGCAAGCACTCCTACATCACAACATCATCACAACAGGCGTCAAACGCCGCAGCCCCTGTGATAATGCCAACATACAGAGTTCAGGACGATGTGCTCATTCTAACGGTGCCTGAATTTGTTGGCACACAGGACGAGGCCAAGCAATACATGGGTATCCTCTCCCGAGCTATCAGCGATGAGAAATACAGCGGCATCATCGTGGACTTGTCAGGTAACCAGGGCGGCGATATGTCCCCTATGATTGTTGGTCTGTCTCAAACTCTGCCTGATGGCATACTGTTTACCTATGTCGACAAGCACGCAAACGCCACCGACGTGACACTAAAGGATGGGTCCATTGACGCAGGCGGCTTCGATTTAAAATCGCCGGCAAGCGGCAAAAAGACTGACGTACCAATCGCCCTCATCACCAATGAGAAAACAGGCAGCTCCGGAGAAATGACATTGCTTTGTTTCAGGGGTTTGCCGAATACCCGAACCTTTGGGCAGGACACCGCCGGATATGCAACGGTTAACAAGACCTTCTATCTGTATGATGGCGCATCCATACAAATCACCTGCGCTAATGTAAAGGCAAGAACAGGCGAACCCTTCGGCGAAGACCCTATCGCCCCTGATGTGCAAACAAAGGACGCATATAAAGATGCGCTAGCCTGGATTAAACAGCAGCTAGACGCTAGAGGCTAAAGGCCAGAAGCTAGAAATTGCCCAGTCGCAGCCTTGTAGGGGACGATGTCTACATCGTCCCGTTTTACCGAAACTCGCAGATATTCACGGTACGATGTAGACATCGTCCCCTACAAACCCTTTAATCAAAATTTGCGTTAGCAAATCCACCACAACTCTTCACTTTTCACTTAAATCTCCCCCTCCTTGACAAAACCCCCGTTGTGTTATACAATAAATCAGTAAGCTTTAAATTTCGCAATTGAAAGGGTTCATCGCTCTTATGTTTGAAACAGACTGGGCTAATAATAATATTTTAACTACAATAAAACAACAGCCTGAGGGCTTGCCTAACTGGCAAAAGGATATAACAAAAGCAGCTCCTATAGTGTGGAAGGAGCACTGCCTTGAGTGCGCCGCCCCCGATTGCTACGGCACATGCTCCTTGTACCGCCCCCGCACAGACGGCCTCTGCCGCCTTTTGGCAAACGGCATGCTCCCCCGCAAGGACTGCAACGGCACCTGGGGCTATGGCGCAGAGATAAGCTTTGAGGGCTGGGCTAAAATACAGGCTATCTACACGCCAAATCTGCTTGCTCTGCCCTTTGCACGCACACTTAATAAGCTAAATGTAAAGGCAGGCAAGGCTATACTTGAACGCTTAGGCAGGCAAGGGGAACAGCCAAGTGCCTTTTTGTTTGGAGCAATAAATGAACACGATGAAGCTGTAAGCCTTATTTTAGAGGTTTCAACCGATACTAAAATTAAATTTCGCACATCAATTGTGTGCAAAAATGGCTACACCCAGCTAAGAATCCCCTTTAAAGCCTTAAGCATAACAGCAGATGAGCTGCACCGCATAACTGTGTATCCAGAGGATACACAGGGTGAGCGGTCTCTTATCTTTTTTGCCCTTGATTTTGTTGTTGAGCGCAAGGGCTATATAATCCCCAATATTCCCGAATCGGCCAAGCCTTTAAAGCCCCGCAAGATAAAATGTCTTGTTTGGGATTTAGACAACACCCTGTGGCATGGCGTGCTGATAGAGAGCGACGAGGTTAGCCTAAACCCCAAGGCCGCAGAGCTTATAAAGGAGCTGGATAAACGGGGAATAGTAAACAGCATAGCCAGCAAAAACGACCATGAAGCAGCTTGGAAACAGGTAAAAGCCTTTGGTCTTGATGAATATTTTGTCATGCCGCAAATATCCTGGAATCCCAAAAGTCAAAGCCTGCAAGGGCTTGCGTCAGAGATGAATATAGGCATAGATACCCTAGCCTTTATAGATGATTCCTCCTTTGAAAGGGCAGAGGTTGCATCTGTGTGCCCTGAGGTGCTGTGTATTGACACAGCGGACATGCTGCACATACCCGCAATGCCTGAATTTGATGTTGTGGTAACAGCAGATTCACAAAAACGGCGGCATACATACAAAATGCTTGAAAAACAAAACACAGAGCAAAAATCTTGGGGCGATAATATAGACGGCTTCCTGCGCAGCTGCCAAATCAGGCTAACTGTGGGCAAGCCCAAAAAGGAGGAGCTAACACGTTGCTTTGAGCTTCTCCAGCGCACAAATCAGCTTAACGCCTCCGGCAGATGGCTTGCAATGGAGGATGTCAGCGCACTCTGGTCAAGCCCTGATTATGAAACCTATGTGTTAATTTGCGAAGACCGCTTTGGCTCTTACGGTTTGGTGGGCTTTTCCAGCATAAGGCTTGGAGAAGAGCCCTGCATTACAGACTTTGTAATATCCTGCCGTGTGGCCAACAAAAAGGTAGAGCACTCATTTTTTAAATTTTTGGCCGCCCGTTACAGAGCCAAGGGCTGCAAGAATTTGTGGATAAACTACCGCAAAAGTGCAAAGAATTCAGCTATGTTCAGGGCAGTTGCGGAGCTTGGAATGGTAAAGGGCACAGGCAAAGCCCTTGCAGAGGACATAGACTCCTACTGCATGTCACTTAAGGAAGAAATCATAGCAGAGGGCGTTGTCAGCGTGAAGGAACGGGAGGACTAAGCTTGAGCAAGTTCACAATTACAGGCCTATGGGCTAGGCTTACAAGGAGCTGGTTCCACAAGCGGTATTTTACCAAGCTTCCGGGCACTGCTGCGCAGGCCTATGTACGTTTTTTTGATAAGGCTGTTAAGCTCCCTCAAGAGCGCAGCGCAATGCGCCTTGATTTGCCTACCTACGATGGCTTGAGTCAGGCTGTGCACCCTGATTTGCTCCTCCATAAGGGCAAGGTAATAATGGTTGCCACCCCCTACCCCTTCGGCTGTGACTGGTATGAAAATCCCTGCATTTTTGTCAGCTCAAACAGCAAGAGCTTTGCGCCTCCGGCAGGAGTAAGCCAGCCTCTCGCTCTCCCCACTGAGGGCTTTAAAAACCACCTTTCAGATGCAGAGATTCATTTTTGGCAGGGTGAGTATCATATAATTTACAGGGAATCCCTGTTTAAGAACAGCATTGGAAGCGATAGGCTATATCTTATCAATTCCCCCGACCTCATAAAGTGGAGCAAACCCACGCTTCTGGCCGAGGCAGAGGAGGGCCTGCTCACCTGCCCCAGCGTTGTTGAACACAATGGCAAGCGCACCATGTTCCATGTGGCATATCCAAAAAACGGAGAAATATTACTGCAAAGGCGTGATTTGCTCTCAGCCTCACTAGGCTCTGCACAGCAGGTTGAGCTTAAAGGTATGCCTGAGGGCAGAGTGCTCTGGCACATTGATATAGTGCCGGAGGGCGAAAAGCTCCTTGGCCTGTTTACTCTTTCCACAGGCGGAGGAGGCCAAAACACAAAGCTATATTACGCCCAGAGCACAGACGGCGGCGCAAGCTTTGAAATTTTGCATCCAATTAGGCTGTGCAGCAATGAGGATAAATATTTTTTAAGCGTATACCGTGCATCTATGTATAAGGGTGCCAGAGGCAGCTGGCAGGCCTATGTCTCAGCAAGAACAGCAAAGCACACCTGGCACATATATTATCTGCCTGATTTTAGGGTTGATTGGACTTTCTAAAAAACGGTAGGGGCAGACCTAAGTGTCTGCCCAAAGACCGGGCGATTTTTTCAGAGAAGAGAGAAAAGTGCAGAGTGAAGAGTTGCGGCAGATTTGCTACGCATTTTTTGATTAAATATTCATTAAAATTTGCGCAGCAAATCACCACAATTTTCAACTTTCAATTGTCAATTGTCAACTTAAAAATTACCCATATGCAAACTTCTTATTAACATATCAGCACAGCCGCAAAGCCCATACCTTAGCCATTTTCAGCCCGCAAAACCCCGCTTGAAATCATACAAAATTTGACTTTTATCTAGGAACATGCTATAATATAATCCTGAATTTGATATATAGATTAAAAAGAAAGGCAGAGGCGCAACAGGTGATTTCCACACACCTCTGGTGTGCTGCCTCTAACACATGGTGTTTTATAATGAGTGAAACAGTAATAAATGTAAACACCCTGCCTCAGGTTCTTATCAACTTATTTCACACAGAAGAATTTCGTGTGCAGCAATACGAAGGAAGCATAACCATTCTGCCTGTAAAATCAGATGATTGGCATGATCTTAAGGGCTTGCTCAGCCAAACCTCAAACGTACTTGTTTCAGAAGAGTTTAGTAAGCAAAAAGAGCTTGAAAAGGAGCTTACCCCTCTGCTGGATTAGGTAAAATCCTCGGTCGCAACAAAAGCATAAGCGGCTCCTCAAATTTCTAACTTGACACCTTGTCAAAAAAAGTGTAAGATATAATATGCAATAGTGATGTTTAGCATTTTGAAGTAAAATGCTTGATATATAGAGCGGAAAATTAGAATATAGTTAAAATTGCACAGGTTGTGCTCGCCAAAGGCTAAAAAAGCCATAGCGGGCTTTATGTTAGTGCACATGTGTCGGTGTGCGCTTGCGGCGTTTTTACGTCCTATTATCTAAGAAATAACGTCTAAAATAATATTTAAAAGCTTCGGAGGAAATTATTACGTGAATGAAAGTTTAAACAAAAACACAGAATCCAATTCAACTGCACCCAAAAAGCAGAATGGCAGAGGCCGCAGGCCTGCAAACAACGCCGCTGCAGCAGCGGGCAAAAAGGATTCAACCAAGCAGCCGGCTCAAAAAAAGGCTAAGGCTTTAGCAGAGTCTGCCCCAGCCGCTGTCAATGCAGCTGCCGCCACCTCAACAGCCACCCGCAGTGCTCCCAAAAGGGGCAGCACCGCCCGTACAAAGTCAGCTCCCCTCACACAGAGCACAGCACCAAAAAAGCGCAAGCGCATTGCAAATCCTGTTAAAATCACCTTTCTTGGCGGCCTTAATGAGATAGGCAAAAACGTCACTCTTTATGAGTGCGGCGAGGATATGTTCCTTGCAGATTGCGGCATGGCCTTTCCCGACGACGAGATGCTGGGAATAGACATGGTTATACCTGATTTCAGCTATGTAGAAAAAAACGCCCACCGCATAAGGGGCATAGTTTTAACTCACGGACACGAGGATCATATTGGCGCACTGCCCTATCTTCTCAGCAAAATCAATGTGCCTGTTTACGGCACAAGATTTACTCTCGGCCTTGTTGAGGGCAAGCTCAGAGAACACAGAATACTTGATAAATGCAAGCTGCATGTGCTTATGCCCGGGCAGGCCGTGGGCTTTGGCTCAATGACAGTGGAGTTTATCCATGTTAACCACAGCATACCCGATGCCGTGGCCTTTGCAATACACACCCCCGAGGGCGTAATAGTCCACATGGGAGATTTCAAAATTGATTCTACCCCTATTCAAGGCGACATGATAGACCTTGGACGCTTTGCAGAATTAGGCAGACAGGGAGTACTCTGCCTTATGTCAGATTCTACCAACGCAGAGCGGGCGGGCGTTACCATGAGTGAAAGAACAGTAGGCGAGGCCTTTAGCCGCCTGTTTAATACCCCTGCCGCCCTTAACAAAAGGATAATCATAGCCAGCTTTGCCTCTAATGTGCACCGCATACAGCAAATAATAGATTACGCCGCAAAATACAAGCGCAAAGTTGCCGTTAGCGGCCGAAGCATGATTAACGCCGTTAACATCTCCACAGAGCTGGGCTATCTTAAAGTGCCGGACGGCATAATGATAGAGATGTCAGCCATTAACCAATATCCTAAGGATAAGGTTGTGCTCATTACAACAGGCAGTCAGGGCGAGCCTATGTCCGCCCTCTCCCGAATGGCCTCCTCAGACCACAGACAGGTGGCTGTTGGCCCTGATGATTTTATAATCATCTCCGCCAATCCTATCCCGGGCAACGAAAAAACCGTGGGCAACGTTGTTAACGAGCTGCTCCGCAAGGGCTGCGATGTGGTTTATGAAAAGATGTACGATGTGCACGTCTCAGGCCATGCCTGTCAAGAGGAGCTTAAAATTATAATGGGCTTGACCAAGCCCAAGTTCTTCATCCCCTTGCACGGCGAGCAGAGGCACATGCTAAAGCACGCCGCTCTTGCACGCACAATGGGCATAGAGAACAAGAATGTCTACATTGCCGAAAACGGCGATGTGGTGGAGTTTACAGCTGATTCCATGAAAAAGACAGGGGTTGCACCCCACGGCAAAATCCTTGTTGACGGACTTGGTGTGGGCGACGTCGGCAGCATAGTCCTGCGTGACCGCAAGCACCTGGGGCAAGACGGCCTGATTATAGTTGTGGCCTCTATCGATACCGAAAACAGCGTGGTTGTCTCCGGCCCTGACATAGTCTCAAGAGGCTTTGTGTATGTGCGGGAATCTGAGGATATAATCGAGAGCGTAAAATCTCTTGCCACAAAGATAATAGAGGAATGCTGCTATAAAAATATACATGAGTGGTCGGTAATCAAAACAAGGGTTAAGGACGAAATATCACGCATGTTATATGAAAAAACCAAGCGCAGCCCAATGATACTTCCCGTTATTATGGAAGTTTAATTAATTCGTAATTCGTAATTAAATGTATTTTTAATTTAAAGGTTCGTAGGGGCAGACCTATGTGTCTGCCCAAAAACGGGAATTTTTACGGCAACCTGGGCAGACACATAGGTCTGTCCCTACAAGGTCAACAGAGAAATTGTTTTATTCAATGGAGGAATATAAGATGAAAATAGTATTACAGCAGGATGTAAAAGGTCTTGGCAGAAAAGGGGAGCTTGTTAACGCCTCCGACGGCTACGCACGCAACTTTTTATTCCCCCGCAAGCTGGCTATAGAGGCCAATGCGCAGGCTCTTAACGACATTAAAAACAAAGAGCTGGCTGTGCAGCACCGCATAGAAGAGGAAAAGGCAGAGGCCAACGCCAACGCCAAAAAGCTAGAGGGCAAAAGCCTTAAGGTTGTTGCAAGAGCAGGCGAAAGCGGCAAGCTCTTTGGCTCAATTACTCCCAAGGAGATAACAGAGCTAATAAACAAGGAGTTTAACCTAAGCCTTGATAAGCGCAAGGTTACTCTCTCCTCCGATATAAAGGCCTTTGGCACATACGAATGCGAGGTTAAACTGTACACAGGCATTTCTGCTAAGCTTTATGTGGTAGTGGGCGAGCATTGACATTATTCTTAAAGGATGTGCTGAGCTTGAAATAACCAACGCTATCTTATTAGTTGCGCTGGTTATTCTTTTGGTTGTACGGCACACATCAGTATCTATAGGAGGTTCTCAATGGACTACTCCAATTATCAAAGCATACCCCTTTCACTTGAAAATATAAACATGCCCTACAGCACAGAGGCCGAGCAATCTGTGCTGGGCTGTGTTTTGCTTGAAAACGCCTGTCTGCCTGAGGTTATAGACGTTCTAAAACCGGAGTTTTTTTATAACGAGAGACACAGGCAAATCTTTGCCGCAATGCGCAAGCTGTTTGTTGCCAATGTGCCTGTAGACCTGGTAACCGTGCTAAACGAGCTTGTTGCCGACAGAGATTTTGATGAAATAGACGGCAAAACCTACCTTTTTGCCCTTGCACAAAGAGTGCCCTCAATATCCAACGTGCTTGCCTATGCAAGAATAGTCCGTGAAAAATACGAGCTGCGCTCACTTATTAACGCCGCCCGTGAGATTATAAACGAGGCTCAGGATGAATCCAACGACCCCCGAATCATAGTAGATTCTGCCGAGCAAAAGATATTTGAAATAGCCAACGCCCGCACCCTGCAGGGCCTCAAGCGCATTGATGAGGTGCTTATAGACACCTATGAGTATCTGCACGCTATGAGCAACCCAAACAGTGCCAAAACTCGCACAGCAAGCACAGGCATAGGTGCTCTGGACAGGGTTATAACAGGCCTTAATAAAACCGATTTAATCATACTCGCTGCCCGCCCTGGCATGGGCAAAACCAGCTTCGCCCTTAATATAGCCCAGCATGTAGGCGTTAAGGAAAAGAAAAAGGTCGCCTTTTTTTCACTTGAAATGACAAGGGAGCAGCTGGTCTCCCGTCTGCTCTCCTCGGAGGCCTGCATAGAGAGCCAAAAAATGCGCACAGGCAACATCTCCCCTGACGAGTGGACAAGGATAGCCCAAGCGGCGGATGTATTCATGCAAGCCCCTATCTACTTAGATGAGGCGGGGCAAATCTCTGTTGTGGAGATGAAGGCAAGGCTGCGCCGTCTAAAGGACGTAGGGCTAGTTGTCATTGATTACCTGCAATTAATGAGCACGGGCAGGAACACAAACAACCGTGTACAGGAGATTTCGGAGATAACCCGTAACCTTAAAATCATGGCCAAGGAGCTGGATGTCCCTGTGCTCTGCCTCTCTCAGCTCTCCCGAGGAACAGAGGGCGCAGGCCGCAAGAACCACCGCCCTGGCTTGGCAGATCTGCGTGATTCAGGCTCAATTGAGCAGGATGCCGACATAGTTCTCTTCCTCTATCGTGATGATTACTATGCAGCTGAAAATGAAGCTCCCCCCGAGGATGGCGAAAACCGCAACCAATCCTACTGCATAGTTGCAAAAAATCGCCACGGCGGCACAGAGGACGTGCCTCTGCACTGGCAGGGTGAGTTCACACGCTTTACAGGTGCGGAGGTTATACACCGTGAGAGATAAGGCACTGGCAAGCATAGAGCGTTTTAACATGCTTAATGCAGGAGATTTTGTTGTAATAGGTCTCTCAGGCGGTGCAGATTCCATAGCACTGGCGCATTTTTTAAAGAGCATACAGGCCAAGCTTAGCTTAAAGCTGCTGGCCGTGCATGTCGAGCACGGCCTAAGGGGAGCGGAAGCTCTGCGGGACGCTGATTTTTGCAAAAGCTTCTGTGCTGCTCAGGATATAGAGCTTAAGGTCTTTCACCGCAACATTAAGGCCGAGGCCGAGCTCTTCCGCACAGGAACTGAGGAGACAGGCAGACGCATACGCTATGAGCTATTTGCAAAATGCGCAGGTGATCAGGGCAAAATAGCCACAGCTCATACCCTTTCAGACTGCGCCGAAACGCTGCTGCTTAACATGGCCAGAGGCTGCGCACTGGGCGGCCTGCTAGGCATTCCCCCTGTGCGTGGGAACATCATACGCCCCCTTATAGCTTGCACACGCAATGAAGTTGAGGCCTACATAAACAGGCACGACCTTGATTTTGTAAGCGATTCTACCAACCTTATAGAGGATTACGCACGCAACAGGCTGCGCCTTAAGGCCGTGCCAGCCCTCTGCTCTGTAAATTCTGCCTTTCATGCCCATGTGGCTGAGCTGATACACTCCTTAGGTCAGGATAACGAATATCTAAGCAGCGAGGCCGAAAAGGCCTTAAATCAAGCAAAAACAGAGAAGGGCGGCTTAGCTGTCTCCACACTTAAAGCCCTGCACCCCGCCATTCTCAGCAGAGCTTTGCACAGCTTTTGCAGGGAATATTCACCAGAGGCAGTGCATCTGCTCTTAATAACTGAGAAGCTGGAGCTTGGCAGCGGGGCTGTTACTCTGCCCAAGGGCGGCCGTGTACACATTAAAAACGGAGTCTTAAGCCTTGACATTCAGCCTGCAAAGCCCCCTGAAGTTGAGGAGTGGTCTGTGCCCTTCAAGCTGGGCGAAATACCGCTTCCAAACGGCAAAATTTTAAATGTTGAAAAATCACAGGGAAAAGTTTACAATTTGTTAGCCCAAAATTGTATCAATTGTGATAAAATAACTTCCATGGCTTTAATTAGAAATCGCCGTGCAGGTGATACCTTCGCCCCAGCGGGCAGATGCTGCACCAAACCACTTAAAAAGCTATTTAACGAGCTTAAAATCCCCCCCTTTGAGCGGGAGAATCTTGCTATTCTTGAGGCAGAGGGTGAAATATTGTGGATAGAGGGCATAGGTGCTTCACAAAATGGCAAAGCAATCACAGGGCAGGAGCTGCTCTTAATTAAAATAATGGAGTGATAACAATAGTAGAAGCAATAGGAAGAATATTAGTCTCAGAAGAACAAATCTCCGCAAGAATGGAAGAATTGGGCAGGCAAATAAGCGAGGATTATCAGGGCAAGGAATTAATGCTTGTATGCGTGTTAAAGGGCTCTTTCCTTTTTGCCGCAGATTTAATGCGAAAAATCACAGTACCCTGTCAAATTGATTTTATGTGTGTCTCCTCCTATTCAGGCGGTGTAAAATCCTCAGGATTGGTTAAAATACTTAAAGATGTATCCGAACCTATAGAGGGCAAAGACATACTCATTATTGAGGATATACTTGACAGCGGCCTCACACTCTCCCATTTAACACAGATTTTAAAAATGCGCAAGCCCGCAAGCATACAGGTGTGCACCCTGCTAAATAAACCAGGGCGCAGGGAGGCTCTGGTTTATCCATATTACACCGGCTTTACCGTCCCTGATGAATTTGTTATAGGCTATGGGCTGGATTATGACGAAAAATACCGCAATCTGCCATATATTGCTTCATTAACATGAATAAATGAACTGAGGTGAATCATTTTTGGATAAAAAATCAATCAGAAACTATGCAATCCTTGTGGGCATTCCTATACTTGTTTTAATAGGCCTGTTCTTCATGCTAAACGGCAACGGAAGCCCTTCATCAGAGGCAAAAAAGGACAGCACCTATGCAGAAATTGCCGCTTATTTTGACCCAACAGGTGAACAAATCAAAGAGGTTAAGGCTGTAAGTGTTAATTTCCGCAACAGCGGCCAGCTCTCTATAAAATTTAAGGACACCAAAAAGGCTGAGCTTAAATATGCGCTGCCGGATTTAGGCGTGTTCCTTACCGAGGTTAAGCCTCTTGAAAAAATAGAGGCCTATAACAAGGAGCACCCAAAGGAAGCCATTGAGCTTGATTACAAGCGGGCTCCCAACACGGGCTGGATTTCGGCTGTGCTGCCCACTGTGCTTATGTTTGCAGCTGTAATTGCGCTGTGGGTATTTATGTCCCGCCGCATGAACAGCGGCTCAGGTGCAGGCGGCATGAACTTTGGCCGTGCCAAAATTAAAAATGTCGCAGACGAAAAGCGCAAAACCACCTTTGAGGATGTCGCCGGCGCAGACGAGGAAAAGGAAGAGCTCTCAGAGATTGTTGAGTTCCTTAAAAACTCCAAGCGTTACGACAGCTTGGGCGCACGCATACCCAAGGGCATTTTGCTAGTAGGCCCTCCAGGTACAGGTAAAACTCTGCTGGCACGTGCCGTTGCAGGCGAGGCAGGCGTACCCTTCTTCTCTATCTCCGGCTCAGATTTTGTTGAGATGTTTGTGGGCGTTGGTGCTTCCCGTGTAAGAGATTTATTTGAACAGGCAAAGAAAAACAAGCCCTGTATAATATTTATTGACGAAATTGACGCAGTTGGACGTCACAGAGGCGCAGGCCTTGGCGGCGGCCACGACGAGCGTGAGCAAACACTTAACCAGCTCCTTGTTGAAATGGACGGCTTTGGCTCAAACGAGGGCGTTATAATGATAGCCGCCACCAACAGGCCGGACATCCTAGACCCTGCACTAACACGCCCCGGCCGCTTTGACAGGCAGGTTATAGTGGGCTATCCCGACGTTAAGGGCCGTGAGGAGATACTCAAGGTTCACGCAAGAACCAAGCCCCTAGCCCCCGATGTTGTGCTTGCAACCATAGCCAAAACCACAGCGGGCTTTACAGGCGCAGACTTAGAAAACCTCTTAAACGAATCGGCTTTGCTGGCTGCAAGATGCAATAAAAAAGCCATTACCATGGACGAGATTCAAGAGGCCACAATAAAGGTTTCTGTCGGCACAGAAAAGCGTTCGCACATCATAACAGACAAGGAGCGCAAGCTCACCGCTTTTCACGAGGCTGGCCACGCCGTGGCCACCTTCTACTGCCCCACACAAGACCCTGTGCACCAAATTTCTATCATACCACGAGGCATGGCAGGCGGATTTACCATGCATCTGCCTCAGGAGGATAGAACCTACAGGCTCAAAAAGCAGATGGAAGAGGATATTGTTGTGCTGCTTGGCGGCCGTGTGGCCGAGGCTCTTGTGCTCTCGGACATCTCTACAGGTGCTTCAAACGATATAGAAAGAGCCACAAAGAGTGCCCGTGCCATGGTTACAAAGTACGGCATGAGCGACAAAATAGGCCCAATACAGCTTGGCCAAGAGGAGGGCGAGGTGTTCCTAGGCAAAGAGATGGGGCATATCAAGGATTACTCTGAGGAGCTTGCAACAGAGATAGACAGCGAAATCAGGAGCATTATAAACACCGCCTACACCCGCTGTGAGGAGATACTCAAAACGCACATGGATAAGCTAAACGGCGTTGCCTCTTATCTTATGGAGCACGAGAAAATGGAGTCTGACGAGTTCCGTGAGTTTATGGAAAAGGGCGCAGTCCACTCCCCGCTGGATGATATTGTTATTGGATAAATAGTTAAAACGGTGCAGGCACACAGAGTGCCAGCACCGTTTTTTGTTTTTGTACAGGGTAGAATTTCTTGGCTTTGAATCAAGTCCACTCAATCATGCAAAATCATATCCTAGCCTGTGCTCATGCCGCACGAGCACATGTTAAAACAATATCTTGTTACACATTAATGCGACAAAACTAAAACTTAGAAAACAACCCAATTACTACCACTCAAACTGAAATACAACATAATCCTCATCAGAGCGCACATTTCGGGTTGCAAAAAGCTCTGTGTAATGGGCTTTATTGGCCTCATCTATAGGCAGCAAAGCATGTGTTAAAATAACAAGTATGCTGTCACTCTCATTAAAATTGGCCTGTATAAGCTCTGTCAGCTTGGCTGTGTCTGTCTGCTTGCGAGTGCTCACCAAGGCCTCAGACCACGTAATATAGCTGCCGTAATCACCCAAATAAGGATACCACAGCTTGCGGTCTCCCTTTAAAAGCGGGACTATGCTGCTGCTCTGCTCAGGCCGCTCTGCCACCAGCACCTTGCCCTGATTCTCCGGCAAATTCAGGAACTCCGCCGCCTGTAGGCTGCCTGAGGTGCAAAGTACCTTGCTGCTGTTGAGCTCAAAATAGGCCTTGGCGTGAGGAATCCCAAATATAAGCACTCCGCAGAGCAGGCACACTGCCCCTAGCTGCGCTCCCCTGGGTATCCTTTGCGGTATGCCCTGCTTATCTACAGGCTCATTTTTGAGCATCCAGCAGGCAAATATGAGTAGGATGAGCAAGTCCTCGCTGTGTCCATAATAGACAAACACATAAAACAGCACAGGGAATGCCGTCGCCCCCAAGAATATCACTGCACGCCTGAGGCTAAACATGCAGGCCAGCGCAAGTGCTATGAGCACAAGGCATATGGCCACCTTGCCCGCCTCTATGGCCGCACTGCCGTAAGTTACAAATAGATTTGCGCTTATGTTGTCAAATATCTGCCTAAGCTCCCCCCCGCCACTTGTTGCAGCGGCGTCTACGCTGCGGTTCTTGCTAAGGCTGGGCAGGATTTGCAGCGCAAACAGAGCCAATCCCGCCGCCATAATTGATAGGGAGGCAATCCGCCTCTTTTTTAATGAGGGGGTGAGCGTGCTAAAATCCCTGCGTAAATCCAGCAGGGAGAGCAAGAGCATAGCTCCCGCTGCGCCTATAGCATGGGCATGTATATTGCTTAGCAGCAGGACTGAGACTGCAAACAGAATAGGCCTTTCCCGCCTTTTAGGATACAAGAACGCACACAGCATAAGCAGCAGGAACATGAGCATGTAGCTTCTGGCCTCAAAGGAATAGCACACAACAGGAGAGGCCACCGCCACGGCAAGGCTCTGCCACAGACTAAATGGCGATTTAAAAAACAGCAGATACAGCAGAGCAATATAAAACACCCCATTTATGGCGTATATGCACCAAAATGAGGCCCCCCCTTGGGCAAAGGGATACAATATCAAATGCCACAGGGCAGGGTGTCCCTCATAGCTTATCTGCTCAAATAGCTGGGGCAGGGTGCAGTCTCTTGCTATAAGCCAGGCCTGAGCCTCGTCTCTCCATGGTTCATGGTTTATAACTGAGTATAGCCCCATAGCCGCAAATGCAGCTATAAGGGCTATTTTTAGTGCTGTAATTAAATTTGATTTGTTCTTGTTTATATAAGCTATCAATAATTATTCCTCATAAATAAAATATTGAACATCCTTTGCAGCTTGAGGTATATCTATAGACAACACAGACATTCCCCTTGTGTAATAGCCCTTGTATTTATCCTTTTGAGGCACATAATATTCTGAAATAGGATAATTTTTAAGCACAGGTGCTTGTACCACATGTGAGACCAACACATCCTGGGGTATATCTGTTGTTACCAGAGGCAGTATAGTGTTCATACTGGAAAAAAGGGATTGCACGTCGCTTTTCTTCATCTGATTAATAATACTGGTCATAACCTTTCTCTGGCGGCCTGTACGGTTAAAGTCGCTGTCTATCTTACGTATTCTGGCATAAGTCTCGGTTTGCGCCCCGTTAAGATGATTCATGCCCTCGTGTGCACCCTCACCCACTATGTGAGCCTCGTTTGCAGTTAGCATTATATCCACACCGCCCAGGGAATCAACAACCTCCTCAAAGGTGTCAAAATTAAGCCTTGTGTAGTAATCTATTTTTACTCTAAAGTTATACTCTATGGTGCGTATGAGCAAGTCCACACCGCCATAAGCGTGGGAGTGGTTAAGCCTGTCCTCGTATCTCCCTGGTATCATGACATAGAGGTCACGCAGCAGTGAGGTCATTTTTATCTTTTTGTGCTTCTTATCCAGCGAGAGGATAATCATGGTATCTGAGCGGCTGCCCTTATTTTGGCTCTTAGGCGCATCTATACCCACCAGCAGCACATTGATTATATCCTTGTCGCTCTTAAGGGGGATACCGTCCGCACTAAGCACTTGCAGGTTGTCAACCTCCTCATAGCCCTCGGCATTCTCCTCAGGGTCAAAGCTTGCATTTGCATCGTAGTTTGTATCATCTGCACGGCTTTGGTGGTTAAGCATACCCGTAAAGTAAAACACCGTGCTTATAACCGTTGTGCCCAGCAGGAATATCAAGGCCAGCAGGGTTATAACTATAGCCTTGGCCGCTTTTTTGCCCTTCTTCCCCTCACTTTTGCGCAACTCTACATTGCCGCTGCGCTTTCGGTGATTAGACGCCGGCTTTTGATTTTGCGGTGCAGGCTCAGTCGGCAAGGCAGCGGCCGCAGAGGCCGCCCTTTTACTCTGCTTAGGGGCGTTCGCCGGCTTATTATGCTTTGATTTGCGGCGACTCTTGAGCATCTCGTCATAAAAGCCGTCATAACCGCCCTGTTCCCCGCCTTGGCCTACCTCAGGGGGCATACCAGCCCCCTGTGCCTCAGGCACAGGCTTGCTGCTCTTGCGGCTGTGCATGGGCTTGTTAAACTCATCAAAGCCGTCTAGCTCGCCTATAAAGTTGTTAACATCAGAGGGCGGGGGTATCCTTTTAGGCAGCTCCTGATATGCTCTTGGCCTTTGAAGGAACACCTCGTCCAAATCCTCTCCGTAATTCTCATTAAATTCACTCATTGCTTACCTCCACTGGATGCTAGAGACCGGAAACCAGTACCCTGTAATCTCTTTCGTAGGTGCGAATTGCATTCGCCAGTGTGAGTAAGGCTTAATTGATAGCCTGCGGGCGAATACAATTCGCACCTACGAAATGTGTACAGCTCTTGATTTAACAAAGTACCAAAGGCCGGATTTACCCTAAGCCGTTTCCCGCCCCTATAGTTTATAGGGCTTATGGGGATACTATTTGTACGTAACTACATCGCCTAAAATGCTCTTTACATGCTCTACCGCTGCATTGCACTCCTTCCACTCCTCTTCATTTTTGAAGAAGTCCGGCTTTTGCGCAGCATTGGAATACTCTATTGCGGGCACAAGCTTAAAGGCATCCTTGCCCTTGGCTTTAGTGTTGTAATACATATATGTTGGAGTGCAGCTCAACTCGCCTAAGCTTATCTCACCGCTCTTCTGCTTTGCAAGCTTTAAGTTAAGCACTATTCCATACTGGGTTTTTGCCTTGCCGTTGGATGTTTGATTTACAAAGAAATTGCCTATTGAATACACAATAAGAGACTCCTTCTCCCGCCCCTTGTAGCTCACCTTAAGCCTCTCTATGGGCTGAACGCAGTGGGAGTGGTTGCCAAAGATTAAATCCACGCCGTTTTCGGCAAGCTTTTTAGCCACTGTAACCTGCCATTCTAAGGGTGCATCGCCATATTCCTTGCCCCAATGGAGCGAGACTATGGTGTATTCTGCACCTGCTGCACGCAGCTCCTCAACCTTTTTGAGTATGATGTCCGCTGCTTCCTCTGTATTGGGAATCTTATTTATTGCAAACCTACTGTATGGATACTTAATTTTAATGCCGTTAACAGAATCTGTAAAGGCTGCTATGCCAATCTTTACGCCGTTTACCTCTTTGATGTAGGGGGTTGTGCTCTGCTCCGCAGTCGCAAATGTGCCCACAGGCTCCAGCCCTTTGGCTATAATGTTCTCTCGGGTTTTAAGCATACCCTCTGCACTGGTGTCAAAGGCGTGATTATTGGCCGTTATCAGAGTGTCTACTCCTATACCCTTTAGTGCGTCCAAAATTTCAATTGGGGCATTAAAGCAGGGGAAGGTATTGACAAAGTTGTTCTTGCCCCTTGCGTCAACAGGGCCTTCCATATTGAGCATGTTAAGATCACCCTCAAAAAGCTTGCCCGCAAGAGAGAAATACGGCGTAAAATCATAGGTATTCTTGCCTGTTTGAGCCGCCTCATACACACTCTTATGCAGCAAAACATCCCCCGCTAGGGCAATTTTGACCGTTGAGACGGCCTCCTCAGGCTCACTTGAGGGAGCGGACTTATCCTCCATCTGAACCCCCACAGCTGCCGGAATTACAGGAGAGGCCTTTGCCGCCTTCGGCTTAAGCGAAAGCGTAAAAAGGATAGCCGTCACAGCCAGAAGCAGCACTGCCGGCAGTGCGATAGAGCCTGTTATAATAAGGTTTTTGGTTGGTTTACTCATTAATTTCACCTGTTAAATCTATATAATTTTAATATGCTTGTCTCACGTTTAAGTTAGATATACTCAAATATACCGCCCAGCATATCCCTGCACCCTGTAAACAAGCCTGTGGCCTCATCCTTTTTTGTTTTTGCCCCGTTGGTAACCACAACCGCACCGCTCTTGCTCTCTGCGTCAAAGGCAAAGGCGGAGAGTATGCCAAAGGCCTCGCCTGAATGCAGATAAAGCTCCCTTCCATCGACAAGCTTGCTGTTCTTGCGTACGCAAAGGCAATAGATAACCTTCTCGTCAGAATACTGTGTTTTGAGTATCTCTGCGGCACTCTCTGCACTCAATATCCTTGTGCCCTTATATTCGCCGCCATTAACAAGCATTATGATAATCTTGGCATAATCGCCGGGGGTTATAGTCAAGGAGCTCTGTGTAACGCCCTGAAGCTCGCCTAAGGGGCGGAATCTCTTTGGCCCAAGCTGCTGCTTAACAGAGCGTGAAACCGCTCCGTTTTGGTTGTAAATTACAGCCATATGGCTGCTGTCCTCAAGCTCTGAGGCAAGATACTCTGCTGTTATTTCCATGGGCTTAAATATGTTCTCACGGGCATAATCATGGAATTTTGCGTTAGTGGCCAGCTCTGCAACCGCTCCTGCCGCCTGTATGCCAAAGTTGCTGTATTCATAGCCCTTGCCCGGCTCATAGCCCTGAAAGTTTGATTTTGCAGTTAAAAGCTTTTTATTGGACATGTACTGACCCGTGGATTTATTAAAGCTGTCCCCGTCAAATACAGAGGAGCTGTGAGAGAGCAGCATTCGCATGGTTATGGGAGTGTCCTTGTGAGAGGGGTTGCGCACCTGATATTTAAGATAGGTGCTTATGTCCTCATCCAGATTGATTATGCCGCCATCTACCATTTTCATTATGGTAACAGCTGTTACCAGCTTGGAGAGGGAGGCAATGCGGTATTGGGTCTGGTCGTCAGGAGCTTGCTTTTTGGCCTTGTTGGCGTATCCGTAATGGTGCGTGTATGTAATCTCTCCGTTTTCAAAGGCCACCAGAGATGCACCAACACAGCCCGCAGCTTTGGCTGCCTCGTCAAGCTTTGTGTTTAGCTCCTCTGCCTTTGAGGCCAAAACCAAGGGCTTAGGCTTAGGCTTAGGCTTAGACGGTGTACCCTTCCTTGAAGCACCGTTGCAGCCTGCAAGCAGAAGCACAACAAGCAGCGCAGAGACTATTCGCAATGTAATAGGCTTGTCCATATAGTTTAAACACCACGTGACGCACAGGATTTTTGTATAGCCTCCTGCGACCTTTCGTATTCTTTGTTTTTAATCTGTTACCCGCTGTTTTATAACTGTAGCTTAAGTATATCAGCATTTTGCTGCAAATGCAATCTTACAAGATAAAATGCACACTTTTGAATGTAAAATTTTTTTGAAGTGCACAAAAAAAGGCCGCATCTACCCTTAAATTTTTAAATCTTTTTAAAAATTAAGTTAAAACGATTGACAAGAGCCTCTATTTTAGATAAAATTAGAGGAAAGCAATCTTGTGTTCAGTTGAGGGTGTATGCGTGGTATCATAATTGCCCATATTAATTCCGATACAGCCTTAAGGCTCAAGCAGGTACTGCTGGGTTCAGGCTTGCCTGTTCTGCGTGTGTGCTCCTCTGCTCAAGAGGCTCTGCGCAGGGCGGCCTCTCTGCCCGATGGCGGCGTTGTGCTGGCCTCCTTTTTTGCGGATATGTCCATTGCCGAATTTAGAGCTTTGCTGAACAAGAGCTTTGAAATTTTGCTGTTAGCCTCCGGCGGTCAGGAGTTATATACGCACAAAAAGGGCGTTACCACACTGCTTTTGCCACTTAACAGGCAGGAGTTCCTGCAAAAAACAAGGCATTTGCTGGAATGCGGCAGCGGTGCAGTGCCAAAACGCTCTGACCACGCCAAGGAGTTAATACTCCAAGCCAAGGAGCTGCTTATAAGCACGGGCTTAAGCGAGGCAGAGGCGCACAATCAGCTGCAAAAAAAGAGCATGAACAGCGGCCTAAGCATGGCTAAGGTGGCCGAGAGCATAATCAAGGAAGCCAAGATTTAATTTACATTGCAAAGTGGTGTTTTATAATGAGGAAGCATACAACTGACATAAACATTCATCTCGCACCGTTCCAGGGGCTTTTTGTTCCCTTTTTTAAGCCATTAAATTTTTAGGAATAGCAAAATTGCTATTCCTATTTTTATGTTAAGGAGAGTGAGACATAATGAAATTTACCAAAATGCACGGTATAGGCAACGATTATATCTACATTAACCTATTTGAGGAAAAGGTAGAAAATCCGGCCGAGCTCTCAATCCTGCTTAGCGACAGGCGCAAGGGAGTTGGAGGAGACGGCATAATTTTAATAGGCCCTTCTAAAAATGCCGATTTTTACATGCATATGTACAATTTAGACGGCTCAGAGGGCAAAATGTGCGGCAACGGAGTGCGCTGCGTAGGCAAATATGTATACGATAAGGGCTTAACTCAAAAGGATATTATCACAGTAGAAACCCTTAGCGGCATTAAAACCCTAAAGCTTAATGTTTCAGGCGGCAAGGTGGATACTGTGCGGGTTAACATGGGTGCGCCCATACTCAAGTCCTGTGAGATACCTGTTAATTCTACGCTTGAGGAGTTTATAAATCAGCCCATTGAGGTGGAGGGCACTATTTACCATCTTACCTGCCTTTCTATGGGCAACCCCCATGCAGTGGTGTATGTTGAGGATGTCTCTGCGCTTAATTTAGAACAGATAGGCCCTAAATTTGAGCACTACCACCTCTTCCCCGACAGAATAAACACAGAATTTGTGCAGGTGCTGGATTCTGAACACCTTAAAATGAGGGTTTGGGAGCGTGGCTCAGGTGAGACTATGGCCTGCGGCACAGGCGCATGCGCTGTTCTTGTTGCCTCTGTGCTTAACGGAAAGGCCAAACGCACAGCAGAGGTACAACTTCTGGGGGGCAATTTAGAGATTGAATGGAACGAGGCAGACAACAAGGTTTATATGACAGGCTCTGCAACAACAGTTTTTGAAGGAGAGCTAGTTTAATCATAATTACAGGAGGATGACAATGTTTAAAATTAACGAAAACTTTTTAAAAATGCCCAAGAGCTATCTCTTTGCGGATATTGCACGGCGGGTTAACGAATTTCAGGCCGCTCACCCCGAGCGTTCTATCATACGCCTTGGCATAGGCGACGTTACAAAGCCGCTTGCACCTGAGGTTATCAAGAGCCTGCACAATGCGGTTGACGAGATGGGCGTTGCCGAGACCTTTCAGGGCTACGGCCCTGACGGAGGCTACGACTTCCTGCGCAATTTAATAGCAGAGCACGATTATCACTCCAGAGGCGTGGACATTGCAGCAGATGAAATTTTTGTAAGCGACGGTGCAAAGTCAGACTGCGGCAATATAGGCGACATCTTTGGCACAGATAATGTGGTGGCCGTGTGCGACCCTGTGTATCCGGTATATGTAGACACCAACGCAATGGCCGGCCGTGCGGGCACTTATTCAAACGATAAATGGGATAACATAGTATACATGCCCTGCACTCTTGAAAACGGATTTTCTCCCGAACTGCCCAAGGAGCACGCCGATTTGATATATCTATGCTACCCCAACAACCCCACAGGTGCTTCAATCACCTATGAGGGGCTTAAAAAGTGGGTTGATTTTGCTATTGAACAGGGCTCTGTTATACTCTATGACTCCGCCTATGAGGCCTTTATAACCGAGGACATCCCCCACAGCATCTTTGAAATCGAGGGCGCAAAGAGCTGCGCAATCGAGTTTAGGAGCTTCTCTAAAACAGCGGGCTTTACAGGCACACGCTGCGGCTACACCGTTGTGCCCAAGGAGCTTAAATGCGGTGAGGTCTCACTTAACAGCCTATGGCTTAGAAGGCAATCCACCAAGTTTAACGGCACTCCCTATATAGTACAAAGGGCGGCGGCGGCTGTTTACACCCCTGAGGGTCAGCGGCAGATTAAGGGGACTATAGCCTATTACCTAAACAATGCCAAATTAATCCGTGAGGGCTTGATTTCTGCCGGCTTTGAGAATGTCTTTGGCGGCATAAACGCACCTTATATCTGGCTTAAAACGCCAAATAAGCTCACCTCCTGGGAGTTCTTTGATAAGCTCTTAAACGAGGTGGGAGTGGTTGGAACCCCGGGCTCAGGCTTTGGCCCCAGCGGCGAGCACTATTTTAGGCTTACAGCCTTTGGCTCAACTGAAAACACCAAGGAAGCTATTGCTAGGATAATTCGTAATGCGTAATGCGTAATTAAAGGTGATTTGCTGCGCAAATAATTAAAGGGTGCGTAGGGGCAGACCTATGTGTCTGCCCAAAAACGGGCACTTTATGGTAATCTGGGCAGACACATAGGTCTGCCCCTACAAAAAACAAATACCCTCAATTCATAAATTCACGAAAGGAGAGAGATTTTATTTTAAATGTTTCTAACATCTAAAACCTAATCTCTACTATCTAACTGCATGAATGCTTATTTAATACTGGAAGACGGCAAGGTTTACAAGGGCACTGCCTTTGGAACAGAAAAGGAGATACTCTGCGAGGTGGTGTTTAACACCTCCATGATTGGGTATCCCGAGCTTTTAACCGACCCCTCCTATGCCGCTCAGGGCGTGGTTATGACCTATCCCATTATAGGCAGCTACGGGCTTTGCGATGAGGATAGGGAATCGGAGCGTCCTTGGCTAAGCGCATATATTGTGCGTGAGCTAAACCGCATAGACAGCAACTTCAGGCGTGATATTGATTTGGATTCCTTCCTTAAGCAATACGGCGTGGTGGGCATTCAGGGCATAGATACCCGTGCGCTAACCCGCCATCTGCGTGAAAAAGGCACAATGTACGGCATGATAACCCAAGGCGCAGAGCCAAATTTAGCCTCTGCCTTAGAAAAGATTAGCAGCTATGCCGAGCCCCCTGTTGTAAGCATAGTTTCACGCAACTCAAAGTATGTGCTGGGCAAGGGCAACAACACCAAGATAGCCCTAATGGATTTTGGCGCAAAGGAGAACATTGCGCGCTCCCTTGTTAAAAGGGACTGCGAGGTAACAGTATACCCCTACAACGCCAAGGCTGAGGACATAATAGCGGACAAGCCCGACGGAATCATGCTCTCTAACGGCCCGGGAGACCCAAAGGCCTGCCTTGCCATAGTGGAGGAGATTAAAAAGCTCATAGCCTCAGGCATACCCATCTTCGGCATCTGCCTTGGGCATCAGCTTGTGGCTTTGGCAAGCGGATTTGATACATATAAGCTAAAATACGGGCACAGGGGCGCAAATCACCCTGTTAAGGACTTAAAAAACGGCAAGGTTAAAATCACCTCTCAAAACCACGGCTATGTGGTGGATGAGAAGACAGTCTCCCCCGAGCTTGCGGAGGTAAGCCATATAAATGTAAATGATGGCAGCGTGGAGGGGCTCAGGTACAAAACAGGCAAGCTGTTTACTGTGCAGTTCCACCCCGAGGCAGCCCCGGGGCCGCTGTGCACAGGTTATCTGTTTGATGAATTTATGAGCATGATAGAAGGAGGGAACGCATAATGCCAAGGGATTTAAGCATTAAAAAGGTTATTGTTTTAGGCTCGGGGCCTATAATTATAGGTCAGGCCGCCGAGTTTGACTATGCGGGAACTCAGGCCTGCCGTGCCCTGCACGAGGAGGGTGTAGAGGTAGTGCTGATAAACTCCAACCCCGCAACTATCATGACAGATAAAATGATAGCCGACAGAGTTTACATAGAGCCTCTTACAACAGACACCGTTAAAAAGGTTATATTACAAGAGAATCCCGATTCTATCCTCCCCACTCTGGGCGGGCAGAATGCCCTTAATCTGGCTGTGGAGCTGGAGGAATCAGGCTTTTTGGATGAGCACAATGTGCGCATGATAGGTACAACAGCCGAGACCATACGCATGGCAGAGGACAGGCAGGATTTTAAAGACGCTCTTGAGCGTATAGGTCTGCCCTGCGCCACAAGCACGGTTGTTAACAGTGTTAGGGCGGCGGTGGAATTTGCCGAGAGCATTGGCTATCCTGTGGTTGTGCGCCCTGCCTTTACCTTAGGCGGAACAGGCGGCGGCATAGCCTACGACCAAACTGAGCTACAGGAGATTTGCAGCCACGGCCTGCATGTAAGCCGTGTAGGCGAGGCTCTTATAGAGCGTTACATAGGCGGCTGGAAAGAGATAGAATACGAGGTTATGCGTGACGCCAACGGCTGCTGCATATCTGTTTGTAACATGGAAAACCTTGACCCCGTGGGCGTGCACACAGGAGATTCAATAGTGGTTGCGCCAACCCAAACTCTGGCCGATAAAGAGCACCAAATGCTGCGCAGTGCCGCCTTTGCCATAATAGATGAGCTTGAGATAACAGGCGGCTGCAACGTGCAGTTTGCACTGCATCCCACAAGCTTTGAATACGCTGTCATTGAGGTTAACCCCCGTGTAAGCCGTTCCTCTGCTCTGGCCTCTAAGGCCACGGGCTACCCCATTGCAAAGGTTGCCGCAAAAATTGCTCTGGGCTATAATCTGGATGAGATACTCAACGCAATCACACGCAAGACCTATGCCTGCTTTGAGCCCTCAATAGATTATTGTGTGGTTAAGTTCCCACGCTGGCCCTTTGATAAGTTCGTGTACGCCACACGCAAGCTGGGCACTCAAATGAAGGCCACGGGCGAGGTTATGGGCATAGGAATCAACTTTGAATCTGCACTTATGAAGTCTATACGCTCCCTTGAGCAAAACATGACCAGTATGCGCATACCTGAAATCATGGCCTACAGCGACGAGCAGATTGCCGAGTTCCTCAAGCGGGTGGACGACAGGCGCATATTTGTTATAGCCGAGGCTCTTCGTCGTGGCTACAGCATAGATAAAATAAACGAAATCACCCAAATAGACATATGGTTTATTGACAAAATTAAATCTATAGTTGAGACAGAGCAGCTTATTCTAAACAACTTTAACACAGAAGCTCTCCGCCGTGCAAAGCTGCTGGGCTTTACCGACGGCGACATAGCCAAGCTTGTTGGCAAAGGTGAGGAGGAAATTCGCAGCCTGCGCATAGAGAACGGGATAATTCCGGGCTTTAAAATGGTTGATACCTGCGCCGCCGAATTTGCCGCCGAAACTCCATACTACTACTCCTGCTATGAGAGTGAGAACGAGGTTGACCCTGCATCTGATAAAAAGAAGGTGCTTGTTATAGGCTCAGGGCCTATAAGGATAGGTCAGGGCATAGAGTTTGACTACTGCTCTGTGCACTGTGTCTGGGCTCTGCGTGACGCCGGTTATGAGACCATTATAGTCAACAACAACCCCGAGACAGTCTCAACGGACTTTGACATCTCCGATAAACTCTATTTTGAGCCTCTTACCCCTGAGGATGTGCGCAATATAGTCGAGCTGGAAAAGCCCTATGGTGCTGTGGTTCAGTTTGGCGGACAGACTGCAATAAAGCTGTGCAAGGCCTTGCATGAGATGGGCGTGCCTATTCTGGGCACCTCTGCCGAAAATATGGACAAGGCCGAGGACAGGGAGCTGTTTGACCAAATCCTTAACCAATGCGCTATTCCAAGGGCTGAGGGTCAAACCGTTTACACCTGCGACGAGGCTATCAAGGCCGCCAACGAGATTGGCTACCCTGTGCTGGTGCGCCCCTCCTATGTGCTGGGCGGTCAGGGCATGCACATAGCCTTCTCTGATGCAGAGATAGACGAATACATAGGCATAATCAACAGGATACAGCAGGACCACCCAATTCTTGTGGACAAGTACATCATGGGTCAGGAGGTTGAGGTTGACGCAATCTGCGACGGCACGGACATCCTTATCCCTGGCATTATGGAGCACATTGAAAGAGCGGGCGTGCACTCAGGCGACTCTATCTCTGTGTATCCCGCACAGACAGTCAACAAGGCCATTCAAAAGAAGATAGTGGCACACACAAGGAATCTCTGCCTTGCCCTTGATATTAAGGGTATGATCAACATACAGTTTATAGTCAAGGATGATGAGGTTTATATCATAGAGGCCAACCCCCGCTCCTCCCGTACAGTGCCTTATATCAGCAAGATTACCGGCATTCCCATTGTGGATTTAGCCACACGCTGCCTGTTTGGTGAGAAAATTACAGACCTAGGCTATGAATACGGCTTGCAGCCTGAAAAGGAAACTATAGCCATAAAAATGCCCGTGTTCTCCTTTGAAAAGCTCTACGGTGCAGAGATTAGCTTAGGGCCGGAGATGAAGTCCACTGGCGAGGTTTTGGGCATAGCTTACAGCTTTGAGGAGGCTCTGATTAAGGCCTTTATAGGCTCGGGAGTGCGTTTACCCAACACCAAAAAGATTGCCATAACAGTCAAGGACAGCGACAAATCGGAGGTTTTGAACATAGCCGAGAGGTTTAGCAAGCTTGGTTACACCATCTACTCCACCAAAGGCACAGCCGATTTGCTGGAGAGCAAGGGCGTGCCCGCAATCTCTGTGCTTAAAATAGAAGAGGGCTCGCCTAACCTGATAGACCTTATCTTAGGCGCACAGCTTGATTTGATTATCAACACGCCCACAAAGGGCTTTGCCCACAACAGGGACGGCTTCCTTATTCGCCGCAACGCTGTGGAGTGCTCTGTGCCCTGCTTAACCTCGCTGGATACGGCAACTGCGCTTATCTCCAGCCTTGAAAAAGCAGAGGCAACCACACTTAGTGTTATAGATATTGCGAGGATTTAAAAAGGCAAAACTAAACAGGGAGAACGTCAAAAACGTTCTCCCTGTTCTTTTATTTGTTTATAAATTATCTCGGTTCAACAATAATCTTTATTGCCGTTCTCTCCTCGCCGTCTATTACAACGTTTGAGAAGGCGGGAACGCAGATTAAATCATAGCCTGAGGGGGCAAGATAGCCCCTGGCAATGGCTATAGCCTTGATAGATTGGTTGGCAGCACTTGCTCCAACTGCTTGAACCTCTACTTTGCCGTTTTCACGAATAACGCCTGCAATAGCACCTGCAACAGAATTTGGAGCTGACTTTGATGAAACTCTTAATTTTTCCATTATTATGCACCCTTTCGTTTGTCCTTTTTCCAAATAATAACACCGAATTAAAATTAAATCAAGTACTTTTTGTCGAATTTTATGCATAATTAATACTAAATTTTTGTAAATCTTTAGGCATTAGTGGGGGTGGCTTTTTCGGGCTTGCTTGTTGCTGCGGGAGTGCTTGATGTATCCTTCACATTTGTTGTTGAATCTCCATCTGCGTTGCTCTGTGTGCCGCTCTGTGCACCGCTTTGTGTCTGGCCGTCATTTGCCTGAGTGTCGTCCTCTTCGTCGGCAATAATGGGTGCCTCGTTGCCCTCTGTAACGCTGCTTATTGAAGCCTTGCTGGAGGTGCTGCCCTTTGTGCCGTTATTCTTGCCGCCTGAGGAGGCTGCCGAAAAAATAAATATCAGCACTACAATAATAGCTATTAATCCCACTGCTACTGCACTAAAGAATATTTTGTTTTCGGTAAGCTTGTTGGCAAGCTTTGCAATTGAAGAAGCTGTGCTTTGCTCTTGGGGTTCTTTATTAATTTTTTTGTTATCATTAACCTTCTTGTTATCTTCTGCCATAATCATTTCCCTTTCTAACCTTTATTCTATTGCAAGGCTATGCGCTCTACTGCCGTGCATAGCCCTGTTTTTTGCTCGATTTCAAATAATATTCCGTTAAGCATACACTCCCCCTCGGCGGGTTTAAACCTTACGGGCAGCTTATCTCTAAGCTTTGAAACCGCCAATTCCGGCGCTACTCCCAGCACAGAGTTAATGGGGCCTGTCATGCCCGCATCTGTGATAAACCCTGTGCCCTTAGGCAGGATTTGCTCATCTGCCGTTTGCACATGAGTGTGAGTACCGAATATGGCCGAAGCTCTGCCATCCAAATGATAGGCCAAGGCCTTCTTTTCAGATGTGGCCTCTGCATGAAAATCTATAATTATAACCTTAACGTCCTTTGGCACCTGCGCCAATAGCTCCTCTGCTGCCTCAAATGGGGGCTTTAGAGACTCCATATACACAACGCCCATAAGGTTAATCACGCAGACTCTTTGCCTGCCCATATCAAATATACCCATGCCTCTTCCCGGGGCAGTAGAGGGGTAATTTGCAGGGCGCAGCAGGAACTCATTCTCTTCAAAGCTACTGTAGACATCGCTGCAGCGAAAGGCGTGGTTGCCTGTGGTGATTATATCCGCACCCGCCTTAAAAATACGCTCGGCACTACGGGGTGAAATGCCCGCAAAGCCCTCGGAATTCTCGCCGTTAACTATGGTTAAGTCAACCGCCTTAAGCCTTTTAAGCGCAGGCAGATGCCTTGCAAGCTGGGTACAGCCCGCCTCGCCAACAACATCACCGATACATAGTATATTCACATGAGCTATCCCCTAAAAATTGCTAATAGGGAAACGACTGGCGTTCCCCTATCCTGCTTATTATTTTGCGTATTCTATGGCTCGGCTCTCCCGAATTATGTTAACCTTGATTTGTCCAGGATACTCAAGCTCGTTTTCAATCTTTTTGCAAATATCACGGGCTACCAGTATCATTCTCTCATCCTTGACAGATTCCGGCTTAACCATAACACGAATCTCACGGCCTGCCTGAATTGCAAAGCTCCTCTCAACTCCTTCAAAGGAATTGGCTATTTCTTCAAGCTTTTGCAGCCTCTTGATGTAGTTTTCAAGGTTTTCTCTCCGTGCACCCGGACGAGCCGCCGAGATAGCGTCTGCCGCCTGAACCAAAACTGCCGTGAGCGTTTTTGGCTCAACATCGTTGTGATGGGCATGGATTGCGTGAACTATAAGCTCACTTTCCTTATACTTTGTGGCATACTGCACACCTAAATCAATGTGAGTGCCCTCAAATTCATGGTCAAGAGCCTTGCCTATATCATGCAGCAAACCCGCTCTTCTGGCCGATTTTGGGTCAAGCCCCAGCTCAAAGGCCATAACTCCCGCCAAATGCGCCACCTCTATTGAGTGGTCAAGCACATTTTGGCCGTAGCTTGAACGGTATTTTAACTTTCCTAAAAGCTTTACCAGCTCAGGATGCACGCCTGTAACGCCTGTTTCAAGCATTGCACGCTCACCCTCACGCTTAATGGTGACATCAACGTCCTTGCGGGCCTTCTCCACCATCTCCTCTATTCTTGCGGGATGTATCCGCCCATCTGTGATAAGACGCTCCAGTGCAAGCCTTGCAACCTCACGGCGCACAGGCTCAAAGCTGGAAAGTGTGATAGCCTCGGGGGTGTCGTCAATAATCAAATCAACACCAGTCAGGCTCTCCAGTGTGCGGATATTCCGCCCCTCACGTCCTATTATGCGGCCCTTCATCTCATCATTTGGCAAATTAACAACCGAAACAGTGGCCTCTGAAACCTGGTCAGATGCACAGCGTTGAATAGCAAGCGTAATTATATCTCTTGCCTTTTGGTCACATGCATCCTTGGTTTGCTGCTCAATATCAGCCAGCTTTACAGCCTTATCGTGAATAAGCTCACTTTCAAAGCTCTTAAGCAAATAATCCTTTGCCTGCTCTGCTGTAAATCCTGAAATGCGCTCCAGCATTTCTATGTGTCTTTTGCGAAGCTCTTCGGCTTCAACCAATTTCTCTTCTGCGGCTTTGTATTTATTTTGTAATTGGTCTTCCTTTTTCTCAAGGTTTTCCAGCTTCTTTTCAAGAGTTTCTTCCTTTTGCTGTATCCTTCTCTCTTGCTGTTGAACCTCCTTGCGCCTGTCTCGCAGCTCTTTGTCTGCCTCGCTGCGCAAGCGGTGAAGCTCGTCCTTGCCCTCAAGAATAACTTCCTTTTTCTTGGCCTCTGCACTTTTGTATGCGTCGTTTTTTATGCGTTTTGCCTCTTCCTCTGCTGAACCTATAGAGGCCTCGGCAATAGCTTGCCTTCTTTTATACCCCAGCTTATACGCAATAAACCCCGCAACTACCCCTCCCAGAACAAGACCTATAAGGGCACCAATTATATACTGAAAAATATACTCCACGTTAGAATTTACACCTCCTTAATTTTGATTTTTTAAAAATCTAAATTAAAATTTATTATGTTGTAAAAATGAACACTCGTATTCACAGATATACAATGCGACACTCTCACACCTTATATATTTTATAGGTTATTTGCCCTGTTGTCAAGTGGTTTATTTGTTTAATTTACCAAAAAACATCAAAAATCGGCCTAATTAGCCCAAAAAATATCTATTATTACACTATTGGGCACAGATGCCCCTCCACCGAATAAATAAACAAATTGGGGCTTCCTTGCAGCTATATATTCCTTAACAGCATCATCTGCGCCAATTTTGCTGCACAGAAGGAGCGGAGTTTTAAGCTTGGCTGCCAGCACACTACCCGTTAATGCATCGGGGAAGTCCTGCCCTGTGGCTATAGATACATCCTTGCCATAGGCTTTATCTGTATACTTTGCTATTTCAAAGGAGGTTACATATCTGTTGCCGCCGGAGAGGCGGTATGAGGACCTAAGCTCTGCCTGAGTTAAAACGCTGTTGGGCACAGAGGCCTCACCGCCCACAAGCAGGGCGTTCATGCCTTTTATATGTTCAGCTGTCTCTGCTGAGAGGCCTGTAACAGGATTTGCATACAGCACAGGATAGCCCTTAATGGCCGCATATGGGCTTATAGAAAGAGCGTCTGCAAAGTTTGCGCCTGTGGCTATAATAGCTGTATCTGCTCTTTTGCCTGTGAGCTTTTCCAGCTCCACGGCTATTTTGAGTGCGGTTTGGTATCTATTTCCTCCGCTTACACGGCTGACCTTGTAATCCTTGCTAAGAGCTTCTGCCAAGACCTGTGAGATTGAGCTCTCTCCCCCAACCAGAACAATATTTTTTGCGCCCAGCTGCTCTATGCATGCCCTTGTATTGGCATCTAAAGAGTTAGCTGCTGTCATTAGTATAGGTGCGTTAAGCGCATAGGCAAGGGGTGCGCCTGCAAGAGCATCTGCATAGTTATAGGCATTGGCAAGCACAACAGTATCTGCCTTTTGCCAGCCTGCACGGCAGATTTCAGCCGCTGTAACAAAGCGGTTGCCGCCTGAGAGCCGGTTTATAACCGTTTGCTCTCCCTCAAGCCCTTCAATGTATGGTTGAACGATAACCAGACAGGTAGCCCTAAATGTGCCAAAGGAGGCCGTTACAGTAGACACTCCAGGGGCAAGGGCAGAAAATCTGCCTGATACCTCCGGTATGCTCACAGCTGCGCTGTTGGAGCTGCTCCATGTAAGGCTTGCCTCACCCTCAAGGCCGGAGGGAAGCACTGCATCTATGACGTATCTGCTGCCCTGACGCACTACCCAGCCCTGAGGCTCAAGCTTTAGGCCGGAGGCAGGCTGTGCGGTAACATTAAAGATGGAAGTCCCGCCCTTGCGCACAGCTCCGCTCTCATTTGATTCCACCTGAGCTATGTAGCTTCCGGAATCGGAGGGGAGCTTAAGTGTTCGGCCTGTTATATTAGACTTTTTATAGACTAAGTTATCTTCTGAAATAGTATCTTTATAAACACAGATGTTATAGTCTGTTGCTGCGGCATTTGCCTCCCAGCTTAGCGTGACTATATTCCCGCTTACAGAGGAGCTAAGCTTTGGCAGCAGCTCCTTCTCTACAAGCTGTATGGTGTTGCGCTTGCCCCAAGCATTGCCTAAGGTCCAGGCGACATGGTAATAATCTGTGTTATGGGCGTTAATTAAAGCTGTGCCCGCTGCATTGTAGCCCACGCAAAAGGCGGCGTGTGCATAGCCTGCGGTGCTGTATCCGTAAAATACAGGGTTGCCCGGGAAAACCTCACTATTTGCAGGGTTATCTATACTCTTGCCATGGCGCAGCAGGTATGTGTTAAGGGAGGTGGCACCAATAAAGGAATTTGAGGCGTTGGTTTTGGAGTACCAGAACCAGTCCTTATCCATGGGCAAGCCCCCCGCTGCAAGGCATTGAGAGACAAAGTTTGCGCAGTCTCCGCCGCTTGCACCGTTATAATTGGCATATGCCGGATTATAGCTTAGTGCATATTTGTCAGAGTATTCTATGGCCTTTTCCTTTAAATAGGCGGCAGGAGCTGCCAAAACAGGTGCAGCCTCAATGCTTGAACTTAAGCTAAAGCTGCCCTGTGGCTCAGCAGAATAGGCGGAGGATGTAAAGGGCGCAAAGGTATCCTCCCTGTAGCTGTCGCTGCTTATATTTGAGCCGGTAAAGCCTATGCTGTGCTCTATTCCAAAGCCTGATATATCCTCAAAGCCCTTTTCTTCATATACATAAAAGCACCACTCATAAACCTCAAGTGTTGTGCCGCTCACGCTGCGCACCTTAAGGTAAACTCTAGCATCCTTTATGCTTATTCCGCTTGCTTTAAGGGCAGAGGCCGCAAGCTCCCCCCTCCTGCTCTCATCTAAAATGACAGCATTTGGAAAAGCATAGCCCTTGGGGCTTATTCCTGTTAGAGTACCCGCCCGCATTTGAGCATAGCTCTCCAGTGCAGATTTTAGCCCCTCACTGCCGCTTAGAGCTTCAATTGCGCTGTAGTCTGACGCCAGAGCTTGCATTACACTTTGAGGCTCTGTGCCCCCATAAAGAGCAGCTATGGCCGCATCAAAATTAGCCTCTTCCTTTGCATAGGCAGAGGTGCAAAGCACCGCCATTATAAACAAGGCAAGGGGTATTATTCTTAAAAATCCACGCAGCAAGCGGTTTTTAAAGCTTAACTGCTGTTCCTGCGCTTTGGCTCTCATGTTGTTTTTCAACTTGAACAGCCTCCTTTTCGTTTTTAGAAACTATTTTTAAAATATCTGATATAGTAACAGTCAATAGAACCACCAGCATAATGACAAGCCAATGGAAGTTGACTCCACGGTCGGCAAATATAAAGGCAGAGCAGGCTCTAAAGCTCACATAAACCATAACAAAGGGCACAAATATCCTCTTGCGGCAAACAAAGAATGCCCCTATTGAGAGTATATCTGCCATATAGAAATAACGCTCGTGCATTCTGGGCAACAGGAAGGGAACCATAAGTGCAAACAGGAAGGCTATAAGCAGCAGTGCGGAGGTATCAAGGCTTTTGCGCTTTAGCCAGCAGTAATAAAGCACAATAAAAACAGCTGTGCCCGCTATGCAAACTGCGGTTTTATCAAATAATTTAAAGCTAAAGCCCAAAAAATGCTGATATATAGAGGCATACAGCGAGGGGGCGTTAAGGGTGAGCCTTGGGTATTGGCCTGTCTGCTCAAAGTATATAGAGACAGTGTCTAAAACGGGCTTGCCCACTGCAATGGCGGGCAGAAGGGTTGCAATAAAGGTTGCGGGGAAGTAGAGCAGGTGCTTCCAGTTAATGCGCCCTGCCATAAGCAGCACAATAAGGAAGGGCAGCACAAATATGGTTTGCAGCTTAAAGGAGAAGGCCAGAGCCATCATTATCATACAGAGGGCGGAGCGTTTTGTCAGGCCGTAATACACCGAGGCCACAGCCAAGGCCGCATACACCACATCACACTGCGCCCAAAAGGCACTGTTGACTATAACCGTGGGCAGCATGAGTACCGCAAAAAACACAGCCAGCTGCTTGGTAAAGCTCTTAAAGAAAAGCGAGCTTATTTGCATTACATAATATGCTAAGATAAAGTCGAAATAAATTGAAAAGAACTTGATTGGATACAGGGTGTGCAGAGGCATTTTTGCTATAATAGTTAAAACATATAAATAGGGCATGTTATAATCGCCTATATCCTGAGTTAGAGCCTGCACACCGCTGGCCGCCCTCATTTGGCCTGTCCAGGATTGCAGAAAATCCCTGTAGTCCGGCGAGACAAAATCCAAGCAGGCCATGCGTATTGCAAGCATAACGCAAGACGCTGTCAATATAAACAGCAGGGTGGTAAACTCAACCCTTCTTTTAAGGCCAAAGTATAAGCCCACGGGCAAAATAGGCAGCGCAGACATAGCAGACAAGGCTAAAAGCCGCTGTGCGCTAATTACATAGTCAAAGTCCTTAAGGAATATAATAGAAAACACGGCAAAAATCAAGGTAAATCCAATAGTAAGCGTAACATACACGGGAGTGCTTTTAAGATTTAAGCTATTCAAACTTTTTCGCCTCCTTTAGCACTGCGCTGTTGCTCTTTAGCCTTTTAACAATATCCCAAGCGGTAACCAGCAATACTATTATAAGCATAATGGCAAGCCATTGGCGGTTGACTGTTGAATCGCTAAACAGCACAACAGAATAGGTGCGGCAGGTGACATACAGCATAATAAGCGGAATAAACAAACGCCTGCGTGAGAGCAAAAGCGGAATTACAGAGAGCAGCTCTGCCATGTAAAAGTAACGCTCGTGCATTCTGGGCAGCAGGAAGGGCACAAGGAGTGAGAAGAAAAAGGCCAGCAGCAGCAGGGCTTTTGTATCAAAGCAGCTGCGTTTTAGCCAGCAATAATAAAGCACCAGCAAAATCGCCGCTCCTGCAAGGAATACCGTGGCGTAGTTCATTAATTTGAGGTCAAAGACATAATCTATATTCAAAAAGAAGTATACAGAGGGGGCGTTCATGCTAAAGGACGGATATTGGTTGGCTTGATTGTAGTATATGGATATGGTATCCATAAAGGGCTTGCCCGCCAGCAGAGCGGGAACAAGAGTTAAAAAGAAGGTTACAGGCAGATAGAGCAGTGCCTTTAATTTAATGCGCTTTGTAAACAACAGCACTATAATAAATGGTATAATAAACACAGCTTGCAGCTTAAAGGCAATAGCCAGAGCCAGCATTATAAAGCACAGGCGGGAGCGTTTTGTTAGCCCGTAATATACAGCACCCACCGCAAAGGCGGCATAAACCGCATCACACTGCGCCCAATAGGCACTGTTAAGTATAACAGTTGGGAACAGCAGCACCGCAAAAAACACAGCAATCTGCTTTTGAATAGATTTAAAAAAGAAGGCGGAAATGCGCATTATGTAATAGGCTGCAAAAAAATCAAAGTATATTGAGAAGAACTTTATAGGATACAATTGGTGCAGGTTGGTTTTGCCTATCAGCGCAAGGACATAGAGATAAGGCATGTTATAATTTGCAAAATCCTCCTGCAAACCGGAAAAGCCGTTTGGTCTGCGCAGGGCTGTCGTCCAAGGCTCAAGGCAGACTATGTAGTCACTTGAGAGGTAGTCCAGCATAGAGAGCCTAATGGCCATAACACAGGCCATTGCCAGCAATATAAACACAAAGGTGCTTGTGTTAATCTTTTTTACAAAATAAAAATATACTCCCACGCAAAGCATAGGCAGCGCAGCCATTAAAGCAAGCACCGGCAGGCGTTTAAGGCTCATTACATAGTCAAAATCCTTAAGATAAACGCATGAAAAAGCTAAAAAGCCTAAAAAAGCAACTGCAAATATAATAAGCTTAAAAAATCGGCTGTTTAAAAATCCCTTAGTCTGGCTGTTCATTGGCCTCACGCCCCTTCAAAGAGTTATAAATCAGCTTTGAAAGCACCTCAATTTTAGGTATATCGCTTTTAATATCCTTGCTTGTGTGGGCATTGGGCAGATAGATAAAGCCCAGCTTGGACTTGCTAACCCGTGCAAACATTACAGAGTTTTTAAAAATTAAATGGTCAGAGACAAACGCAACAGAGCTCTGCTTGCTTATAAACTCCTGCTTGCTCTCTTTAAGGGCGGATTCCCAAAAGGTTTTGGCCTGTGTACCCTTGGAGGCACTAAACAGAGCCAGCTTTTCCCCCGCTCCAACGCAGTCAAGATTTATTACCATGGTATCCTTTAGGCTGTGTCCTTTTAGTCTGCACCACTTTTTATAGGCATTTGAGC
>JAISYX010000033.1 GCA_031269595.1 Oscillospiraceae bacterium | reverse complement strand
GCTGAATATCTATGCCAAATTCGCCCAGTATCTCAAGGGTTAAATCCACATAGCCACGGGATTCCAGCGGTGTTGTCAGCTTGATTTGGCTCTCTCCCTCAAGCAGGGGCAGAGCCAGCATAAGCCCTGTTATAAACTGTGAGCTTATATTACCCGCAAGCTCATAAACTCCCGCTTGCAGCTTACCATTAACCCGTAAAGGCAGGCCGCCGGAGCTAAGGCACTCTGCGCCGTGCTTGGGCAAAAGCTCAGTATAAAGGCCTATAGGCCTCTCCGGCAGTCTGCCGCTGCCTGTAAAGGTAGCAGGAACTCCCCCTGCGGCAGCCACAGGAATGAGAAAGCGCAGCGTTGAGCCTGACTCGTTGCAATCGCACAGAGCGGCTTCACCTGTGAACATTCCGCTCCCGTCTACATGCAGGCAAGAACCCTCGCCCTCCTGTATTTGCGCCCCTAAGGCTGTTAAAACCTTGCAGGTGGCCAGAATATCCTTTGAGCTTGAAATGTTGTGTATGCAGCTGCTGCCCTTTGCAAGGGCGGCACAAATAATGGCACGGTGTGCGGCACTCTTTGAGGGCGGTGCGGCAACTGTGCCTATTAGATTTTCAGCTGAGGTTTTTACTGTTTGGTTCATGGCTGCTCCTCTGTTTAGCCTGCAAAGCTTACTAGCTTTTGGTTTTTACTCTTATTAATCTTGAGCTTTTTATTTTGAGAAAATTATAAAATTTCTTGTTAGCGGACACATCAAAAATAATTAAAAACCACACAATCCATGCGGCATATCTATATAAGTAAAGAACATTAAAGTGATAAGCTCTTATGTCCGGATTGTTAAATATAAAGCCAAAAACTCTTACGGTAGCACTTGCTGCAACACTTGCAATTTGCACGTTAAAACAATACAAGGTAAGCATTAGCAACATTAAAATTATAAATTTCTTAAAACTAATATCTTTTTTACTTAATATTTCTAATGTTGCCAGAGCCAAAATTGCAATGATTATAAAATCATGGGGCTGCTTATAAAACCAAAGGGTTGAAGCAACCGCAGGAATGGAGTAATAAAGCAAATTTCCGTCCTTTAAATGCGGCTTTTTTGAAAGCCATATGGAAATAACAGTGGTGAACACAATTCCAAAAATTGCCGAGGCATAAATTGACTGTGGTATTGTCAAAATATTTGTTTCCGAAAACAAATCAAAAATCCCAAAGGTACCGTTACTTATCCCTGTTCCGTTAGCATTTGCCTGAAGCAACAGGTCAATAGGAGAAACCCCTGTAAAAACCGCACTTGCTGCCCAAGTTATGCAAATGAGCGAACAGGCCGTAAAAAAAGCTTTAAATCGCCTTTGTAACAACAGTGAGATAAAGAACAATGCCGCTACCTGCGGCTTGTACATAGCTAAGCCAAATAAAACACCTGATACAACAGGGTGTTTATCAAGTAATAACACAGCAATAATAAGAAAACAAGCACAAAATGCGCCTAAATTGCCCCATCTAATGGCAACCGCCCAGTTGGTTTCAACAAAAATTATCAGTGCGGCACTCAGTAAAATAAAGCGATTTTGCTCACCCTTATTCTTAAAATAACGGTACGCCAAAAACGCAGTTACCACAAGAATGGCTATGTACATAATCAGGCTTAAAATTTTAGCTACAGGCAGAGGCAAAAATCCCAATACCCAAAAAATCCCCATTGTATAGCCCCAAGGGCAATTACCGGGAAAAAACGGAAAATTACCAATTCTGGGGTCAATTGGTAAAAGCCCCTTATCCACATCCATAGGATTAGAGCCTATGAGCATATAAGCGGTCTCTTGCCATCTTAGCCAAAAATCTAAAAAAAAGTGCTCTTTCAAAATAAAACAGTGATAAATTATATTTGCAATAATAAACAATTGGTAAGCAATAAACGGAATAGTCATTAAAACAAAATATAAGAACTGCCTATTTTTTAAACGATCTGCAACCTTCATTAAATTTTTCTCTCTTCCTTTAGACATTAAGCACCTACAAATCCCGCCAAATCCCCCTGCGCTAGCTTATATATATAGGCCTCGCCTATCTCACTAATCAGGATAAGGCTAATGCTCTTGCCGGAACGCTTTTTATCCATATTGGCAAAGCGGCACAGCTCCTCAGAGGATATATTTACAGAATATGGCAGCCTGTACCTTTCAAGCACAGCCCTGAGCCTTTGGGCTGTGCCCTGCTCCAGCTTGCCTGCGGCCTCACTTGCGGAGCTAATAAGATACATGCCCACCGCAACGGCCTCTCCGTGAGTTATGCCTGTGTAGTTATAATAGCCCTCTATTGCGTGCCCCAGAGTGTGCCCAAAGTTAAGCAGCATACGCTCGCCTGTGTCCTTCTCGTCACGCTCAACCACGTCCCTTTTAATGCACACACACTCATAAATCATATCCTCAAGGAAGCTGTGCACGTCCTCCTCTTCCAACCTTTCAAACAGGCTGCGGCTGCGTATGCACCCGTATTTAATGGCCTCTGCCATGCCGTCTGCAAAAAATTCAGGCAGTAGTGTGGAGAGCACTTCGGGGTCTATAATAACCAATTTAGGCTGATGAAACGCCCCCACCAAATTTTTGCCCTGAGGGAGGTCAACAGCTGTTTTGCCGCCCACAGAGGAATCTATCTGCGCCAAAAGTGAGGTGGGTATTTGAACATAGCTCACTCCACGCTGCCAGGTTGCCGCCGCAAAGCCCGCCATATCCCCTGTAACACCGCCGCCCAGAGCTATTATTATATCCGAGCGGGTAAGCCCTGCCTCTGCAAAGCTTGTGTACATCTGCTCTATAGTGCTAAGCCGCTTGCTCTGCTCCCCTGCGGGGAAGACAAAGGAGCTTACCTCAAAGCCATTCTGAGTTAAATCGGCCTCCAAGCTCTTTAAATAGATAGCCGCTATGTTAGAATCTGTTACTACAACCGCTCTTTGAGCCTTGCTTGCCTCTCTTATAAGACTGCCTGCATTTTTAAACAGGCCTTTGCCCAGAAGTATGTCATAGGGTGCGCCTGTGTTAACGTGTATAGTTCTCATTCGCCCAGTGCCTCCTTAATCTCTCTGCCTCGCTTTAAAAGCTCTATCAGGCCATCCTTATCCCCTGCGTTTATGGCGTAGTTAAGCTCCGCCAGGTTCTTTATAAGCAGTGCAAGCTCATAGCTTAGGGAGTCCCTATTCTGCATAAAAAGCTCTGCCCATAGGTATTCATTAAGCCTTGCAACACGGGAGACATCCCTGTAGCTCCCAGCCGAAAAGCCCTTGTGCAACATACACTGCGGACTTTGAACATAGGCACTGGCCAGCACATGAGGCAGCTGAGAGGTAAAGGCAATTATGCGGTCGTGCTCCTTGGGAGTTGTGATTACTGTTCTGCCAAAACCCAAGCGAATGGCCAGAGCGGCCAGCTCCTCGGCCTTTGCGGTGTCCTGCTCCTGCGGAGTGAGTATAAAGCTTGCGCCCTTAAACAGAGCGGCCTCGCTGTTTTCATAACCGCCCTTTTCCTTGCCCGCCATGGGGTGCGCCCCTATAAAGGTAAAACCGAACTCAGCTGCAAGCTGCTTCATCTGTTCGCATATATAGCGTTTAATGCCTGCTGTGTCGATTATAACAGCGGTGTGCGGAATAACCTCCCCATGCGCCTTTATGAACTCCACGGCCTCCTCAGGGTAGATAGAGAGCACTGTTAAATCTGCGCTACCAAGTGCTTCTGCGCCGCCGATTTCATCAATTGCGCCCTCGTTTAAGGCCTTAGCAGAGACAGCTGTGTTAATATCAAAGCCTATTACATAATAATCATCTAAGGCAGAAAAGGCCTTGGCAAGCGAACCGCCTATGAGGCCTAAGCCTATTATAAGAACTCTTTGCATTCAAACACCATGTGTTAGAAATCCCGCACAAATGAGGTGCGTGGCTTCCTGCTTCCTTTCAAACCGTGTTTTTTGTTATTATATCACATTAGAGCGGAGTTTGCAATCATAATCAAAGCACCACAGCTTACAATTATGTGTTTCTATGTTCACCTCTCTGCCTATTTCCGGCAAGCCCTCAAAATACCAGCTTATAGGGCGCATAACATGCCCGTGAGCCACTATTAGCACATTCTTGCCCGCAAGGCTTGGCAGCAGCTCGTCTAGGCATTCAAACACACGCTCAACCACATCGCCCATAGCTTCCCCGTTTGGTATAGGCAGATTATCGGTGTATCTGCGCAGTGCAAACACATCCACAGAGGAGACAGGCAAGCCCTCATAATCGCCAAAGTTGCGCTCCATGAGCCTTTCGTCTATAATAATATCATCCCTTGAAAGACCCTTTGCTTCGGCTATTATTGCGGCAGTCTCCACCGCCCTTACAAGCTGTGATGAAATTACCGCATCTACACTCCCTGATATAGCTGCGGCGGCCTCTGCGGCCTGCTTTCTGCCTGCCTCATTCAGGGGGATGTCTGTTCTGCCCTGTATCCTGTTTGCTGCGTTCCAATCGGTTTGACCGTGGCGCAATGCGTATATTTTCATTAGGCGCACCCCTTTATTGTCTGAAGAACTCAGTTGCTCTTATCAGGTTTTTGCAAATGCCGTCAAACTGTAGTGGAGTAAGCGACTGCGCCCCGTCTGATAGTGCCTTTTTGGGGTCGTTGTGCACCTCGATAATCAAACCGTCTGCGCCCGCCGCAATAGAGGCCAGAGAGAGCGGCTCAACCAGCGAGGGGATACCTGCGGCGTGGCTTGGGTCTATAATAACAGGAAGATGTGACTTTTCCTTTAAAATGGGAATGGCGGAGATGTCAAGGGTGTTTCTTGTGGCTGTCTCGAAGGTTCTAATGCCTCTTTCGCAGAAGATAACCTTATCGTTGCCCCCTGCCATGATATACTCTGCACTCATAAGCAGCTCTTCAATGGTGCTGGAGAGGCCTCTTTTAAGCAGGATAGGCTTTTTAAGGTGTCCAAGCTCCTTAAGCAGCTCAAAATTTTGCATGTTGCGTGCACCAACCTGTATTATATCCACGTTTTCGAATAAATCTATATGCGAGACACGCATAATCTCTGTTACTATAGGCAGCCCTGTCTTCTTCTTTGCTGTAAGGAGCAAATCCAAGCCCTCGCCCTGCAAGCCCTGAAAGGCATAGGGTGAGGTTCTGGGCTTAAATGCTCCTCCCCTTAGCATGGTTGCTCCGCTGGCCTTAATGGCCTCGGCCACCTCTAAAATCTGCTCCTCACTCTCAACAGAGCAGGGGCCTGCAATAATAGGCACGCTTCCGTCGCCTATTTTAATCCCGTTTTCAAGTGTAATAACGGTGTTGTCGGGGTGGAACTTCCTGTTAACCTTTTTATACGGCTCTTGAACACGCTGTACGCTGCTTACAACCTCATGTGCACCTATTGCCTCTGCATCAATTACATAGGTATCGCCAATAAGACCCAGCACCGTCTCCTGAGTGCCCTCCCATTTGTTAACACGCACGTCAAATTGAGAGAGATACTCCTCCAATTCAGCCATTTTTTCTCTTGTTGCATTTCTCTTTAATACAATAATCATATACTAATACCTCCAAAATAATAATCAAAAAAGCGGAACCCGCTTTAGGCGGATTCCGCTGTATTTGCATACTAAACGAATCAAGCGCAGATTACTCCTGCACACCGCCCAAGGCTATCAAATTTATAAACAAAGCTAAACCACTTTCTAAAATAAAAAGTAGCTGCAAAGTTGCTTATAAATCGAATTGATAATTTCTTAAGCATAGCTGCACCTGTTCAAATTAATTTTATACCAATAATACAGCATATTATTGGGGATGTCAAGAGGTTTTTCAAAAAAATCATAAAAATCAGGAGCAAACATATATGTTTGCTCCTGATATAAAGTATTTTACATAAATGCCGAGCCGGAAATCAGCTCATAGACATCCTTTTCAACCTCATATTTTGTTCCGTCATGCTCAATTTCAATAAGAGCAGCGGCATCATCGCCTACACCGTCGGGTGAATCGTCGCCATCGTCATTTGTTGTGGCATTTTGAGGCTTTGCAAGTGCATATTCCTCAAAGAGCTTAACATAGGTGTCTCTGTCGACTATGCCGTTGGCTGTAAGGCCGCTGACTGTTTGAAAGTCTCTAACTGCCTTTTCAGTAAATGCACCAAAGTAGCCGGAGGCCTCCTCGTCAAGATACCCTAAGGCCAAAAGGCGGGTTTGAATTTCTGAAACACTTTCGCCGTTCATGCCAAAATGGACATTCTTGAACTTTGCAGGGTCTATGTTATGCTGTGAGAGTATATTCTCTGTCTCAGAGGATTTAGGTTCACCTGAGGCAACCGTTGTTGCGGCCGTCTTGGAATCCTTTGCTGCCGTTGTGGTTGCACCGGTTGTAGCTTTGGCTGCTGTTGTAGTTGCTGCAGCTGCGGCAGCTACACTTGTGGTGGGCTTAGCCTTGGTTGTGGTGGCGGGCTTAGGGGCGTCCTTGGCGTTAAGCTTGGCAAGTGTCCCCTTGCCTGCAACGCCGTCTGTTGTAAGCCCTGCACGCTGCTGGAATGCCTTTACAGCGTCCTCTGTGCCCTGACCGAACACACCGTCTGCCGAGCCTGTGAGATAGCCCAATTCAATGAGTCTCTTCTGCAGTGCCTTTACCTCATCGCCCCTTGAACCAAGCTTAAGGCTGCCTGAGGCGGTGGTAGTGGTAGCTGCTGCTTTAGTTGTGGCGGCCTTTGTGGTGGTTTTGGCGGCGGCGGCTTTTGTGGTAGTTTTGGTGTCTGCCTTCTTTGTTGTAACGGTAGTGGTAGGCTCTTTGTCGGTTTCACCCTTTAAAGCTCCCGATTTACCAAAATCGTATGTAACACCGTCAACCTTATTAACGCCAACAACAAATTGGCCGTCTTTATAATAAAACTTCTTGCCGTTAAAGGTAAACCAGCCATTCTGCGGATAAGAAATCATAGATGTCTTAAACCACTTTGTCCAGGGCTTGGACTTCCTGCTGGTAACAGAGGCATAAACTATGCCCGTGTTAGAGCTTCTTGCGTCTACGGCCATATCTGTGCCGTCTTCATTTTTACCCACATAAACACCCATATGGGCGGTATCCGGCGGGTTTGAGCCTGAGGCATACAGCACAAGGCCGTGCACTCTGGGCATAGAGGAAATGCTGCCGCTGGTGCTTGAGTATTTATTAAGCATAGTAGTTGCACCGCCGCCCTGACCGTTACAGTAAGAACGAACCAAGCCGGAGCAATCCACTGCCCCAACCGATGCGCTGCCGTATACATATCTCCACTTTTCGTTATATGCTCTTAATGCCCACTGAGCCAAACCTATACCCGTTTTGCCGTCGATAGCTGCGCTTGCACCCATGGGCACAGCAGAGCAGAGCACCGCAGCAACCAATACCAGACCAAGCACACGTTTAAACATCCTATTCAAATAAAAACCCCCTTAATTATTAAGCAAAGCCTTCGTTGCTAAAGCTATAGTCCGCCCCCCAAAAGGCGGCCTGACATACCTGTGCAACGCACTTTAAATCTATTCGATGTTTGTAATTATACATCAAAACGCTCAAAAAGGGAAGCGAATTGCTCGAAAATTAACATAATAGCTACAATTATTATTCAGAAATTTTTCTTGCACCCACAAAATGGACTTAAAAGTACACTTAAACAAGCCGTCCATCTTTCATTTGTATTGTTTTATTACAGGAATTAGAAATCTCCATGTCGTGAGTTACTATGACAATTGTAATTCCATCTTTGTTAAGCTTTTTAAACAGTTCCATAATAATAGTACCTGTTTCTTCATCTAATGCCCCTGTAGGCTCATCTGCCAAAATAAGCTTTGGTTTGCATACTATTGCACGTGCAATAGCAGTTCGTTGGCATTGACCTCCTGAGAGCTCCGACGGACAAACGCTTTCCTTGTCCAAAATGTCCAACTCAGAAAGGACTTCTCTAACTCGTTTTGATATATCCTGTTTAGATTTTCCTGCATATTTAAGTGGCAAGGCTACATTTTCAAACACACTTACATCGTTGATTAGGGCAAAATTCTGTACAACAAATCCAATTTTTTCACAACGAAAATCAGCCAACTGACGGTCGCTAAACGCAGAAACCTCAGAGCTATCAAAGGTATACTTTCCACTTGTGCATTTATCCAGCCCACCAAGGATATTAAGCAGGGTAGATTTACCGGAGCCACTTTTGCCAATTATGCTCAGCATTTCTCCTTCTAATATTTTCAAACTTACATCTTTTAACGCCTGAACCTGTGATTCTCTGTTTCCGTATATTTTATTAATACCTTCTAGCTGAATCATTAATATTATTCCTTTCTTCTAATCAACGTATTAACATCCATTTTTAAAATTGATGAAATAGGGATAAGGCTTGAAATCACAATTGTTATTATCGCCAGCAATGGGGTAAGCAACAGGTATACTCCAAAACTACCTATAACAATCAATGTCGCAAATTCCGAAATCGCCAATGCTATAAGCACTAGGCATGAGATTGCCCCTACTGCTTGCACCACAATATCTGACAAAGTTGCACCGCTTATTAAATTGACACCGTATTCATAACTCTGCGTTCTTATCCTGCCAACCACCGTTGCTGAAATACCGAATACAGTAAAAAACATTAGAGCCAATGCCAACATAAGGAATTGATTTGCCATTTTTTCAGACATTTGTGATATGGCATTAATCCCACTTGAATCTATTGAATACACTTTAAATTTAAAAGTATTATACTGCTCAGATAATGCATCTATCAAATTTTGTACATTTAAGTGGCTATCCGAGGTTATAATTTCTCCGTTTGCCCGCCCTGCCAAAGTAAAACGTGCTATTCTTAAGTGTTTATCATCACCCATATTACTGTAACCAGAATAATACGGATACACTATGTATCGGTCAAGATACACTATGCTTCCTTTAACAGGCATGTAAGAATCCTTTGGCAAAAAACCCTTCACTTGAATATTTATGTCATATCTTGAATCGTTGGCAGCAATAATATCACCTAAGTTATAAAACGCCTTATACTCGTTGCCCAAAATAACCTGAATCGGTTTTGTTTCATCATAGATAAAATCATCTTTGGAAAAATACTCACCTGTTTCAAGTTCTTTGCCAAATTCCTCAAAAACATTATAAGAAACTTGCAGTCCCTTAAACGAGAGAAGCTTCTTTCCATCTTCTTCTCTTATTATAGACAAAGCATTTTCCCCTTGTTCATAGCCCTCCGCAAATTTTGCAGGCAAGGCGGTGTCTATTATATACAAAGACTGTAGCATAGTATTTACATAGCTGAATTGTTCGTTCTGCTCCAAACTCTCAACAAAGTCTTTTAAGTCTTCAAATTTGGCATTTGAATCCATGTATTGGTCGAAACCACCGTCCTCGTCCGCTAAATCTTGTACGGTATAATACAGTTTATCACCAATAAATTCTTTAAACTCTCCATTTGTTGTTATTGCGGCATATGTATTATTGAATGTTATTGCAAGTAAAAAGAAAGATAAGACACATTGAAAAATTAAAACAAGGGTTATATTAAAATCTTTTTTTAGAAGGCGTTTTATTCCATAAGACAATATAGAGATATTTATTTTTTTCATATGTCTACCTCAATATTTCTGCAACAGGTACTTTTAACACCCGTTGAATTAAAGGCAATAGTATAAGGGAATCCAGCAAGATGTTAAAAACCAATATAACTAAAATGTAAATCGGGTTGTTAATATAAGTCATAATAGTTCTAGAAGCTATAACAAATGCGGCTGCCGTGCCTAAGCAAGAATATTTGAAAAATTTTAAATAAACCTCTCTTATTAATTTGCTGTTTCTCCAGCCTATTAATCTTTTCACCGCAATGCTTTTCCTACTTCTATTCACCCATTGTGACGAAACAGTTATGCTGCTCAAGCTGAAACAAACAATGGCTATTAGGTAAAAAAGGTTGCTGTCCAGCGCATCCTTAAATATCCTGTCAATCCCATCTTGGTTAACGTCCAACTGTTCAACGGCATCAAAGCCCGTTTGATGTGATGTACCGTCCGTATGCGTGTGTTCCTGCTGCGGGTAAGTAAGCTCATACTTTTTTTTCAAATAAGAAAAACATTCTTGCGTTGCTTTTTTACTATCTGAATCCAAAACATATGCGCCTTTTCTGTTTTGTATTTTGTCGCCGTTATAATTTACTATTATCATATCATCCAGAGGGCCTATCATCTGATATTGATAAGTCATGTTCCCAATAATCGGTATGTATTGCTCGTTTAGCAGAATGGTATTTGCAAAAATTTCAGATGATCTGTTTAAACCGACAACAGCAAAGGCCTGTTCACCCTCAAAATCCTGTTCAGTAAAAAAACGCCCAGTAACTTCATTGCCATTTGCGTCATAGCCTATTTCCATTTGAGGAGTATCATACTTACCTTTAAAATATATTTTTCTTACTTTATTTTCTTCATCATCTTGAATCAAAGAAATATTATTAATTTGGTTATTTAATTTTATTTCCTCTACTAAATCAGCAAATAAAATTTCAGGTTCATTTATCTTGAAAAATATTGCATTTTTACTTATTGATGCCCTGCTAACCTTTGACATATTAAGACGATAATGCATATTAGCACCAATATACATAATAAAAGAGGCATTAATAGCAAATATCAAAAATAGTAGCAAAGTGAAAATATTTATTTTTTTCTTCTTCCTTTTCACAAAAATTCCTCATCTCTTACATAAGGCGGAATCTGTTGATTCCGCCTCATTAAAATTGTACTTATACCGTGCCATAATAGGCATATGCTATGGTAGTCGATGGGTAATCGGTGTATAGTTCCTCAGACACCAACTTAAATCCATAACCCTTAATCACTCATCCAGTGTCAGCAGTTCCAATTTTACACCTCAAATAGTGCGACCCCGTGGGGGAACAGCTGGGAGTCATCGTGCCCGAACTAGCCCAAGCAGACTTATAAAATCCAGAAATAACATGCGCACGAAGATTACTGCCAGAAGTGAAATGTGTGCCAATTGAGCCCGCAGACACCGATGCCGCACAAGCTATAATTACACCAACCAATGCAACCGTAAGTAAAATGCTCCTTAATACTTTCATTTTATAACACCTACTTTACTTGTCTGTAATTATAACATTTATTATATATCGTGTCAATAGAAATCCAATAAATATACTAAATATTTTTAATAGCTACAATTGTTGAGAAATCCTCAGCAATGTGCCCTGTTTTACCACTCCATCAAATGGAATTTTTAGCAACATCATGGGGTGCGGCGCATTGGGAATAGGCTCGTCTTTTGCGTTAAGCATAGAGCTAATCTCTAATTCAAAGGGCTGAGACCCAGGCTCAAGCACGTCCAGAGTATCCCCCACGCTAAACTTATTGCGCTGACTTGCTATTATAAAGCCATCACGGCATTCCTCCGCAATAGCAACCACCTTATAATCACGGACATAGCCCCCGTTCTCATAAACCTGCCCGGGAGCACCGCCCAGATAAAAGCCCGTTGAGTACTCCCTGTGGCTAACCTTGTTAAGCTCCGCAAGCACCCACTCAGGCAGAGCAAAGCCCTCAGGCTTAGCCCTGTAGGCGTCCAGAGCCGCTCTGTAGGCGTTTGTCACCACGGCTGTGTAATAGGCAGATTTAGCCCTGCCCTCCAGCTTAAAGCTGCTTACCCCTGCCTTGATAAGCTCAGGGATATGCTCTATCATGCACATGTCACGTGAATTTAAGATGTGTGTGCCCTCCTCACCCTCAACAATGGGGAAGTACACGCCCTCCCGCTTTTCCTCCATAAGGGAGTACTTCCAGCGGCAGGGCTGAGCGCAGTCTCCGCGGTTGGCGTCACGCCCTGTAAGGTACTCCGAGAGCAGGCAACGCCCCGCAAAGGAGACGCACATAGATCCGTGGACAAAGGCCTCCAGCTCCAGCTGAGCGGGCGTGTTTGCCCGAATTTCGGCAATCTCCTCCAAGCTTATTTCACGAGCCAGAACAACCCTGCTTGCACCCAGCTCATAAAAGGCCGTGGCTGCGGCGTGGTTGCAGATTCCCGCCTGTGTGGATATGTGTATAGCCGTGTTTGGAGCGTGCCTCTGAGCCAGCCTGAGAGTGCCTAAATCGGCTGTAATCAGAGCGTCAACACACGCCGCCTCCGCCGCCTCCAGATATGCGGGAAGACGCTGCAGCTCCTCATTTCTGGGTATGGTGTTGCAGGTCATATACACACGCACGCCCTTGCTGTGGGCAAGGTCTACGGCTGCTTTAAGCTCCTCACCGCCAAAATTCTTGGGTGCTGTGCGCATTCCAAACTCTGTGCCCGCAAGATAAACCGCATCTGCCCCAAACAGCACAGCGGCCTTGAGGCGTTCAATATCCCCTGCGGGAGATAGTAATTCAGGAATAGTGTTCAATGTGGCTTGCTCCTTTTGATTAAGTTGAAAATTGAAAGTTGAAAGTTATGGTGAATTTGCTGCGCAAATTTTGATTAAAAAGTTATTTAAACTTAATTTATAGCGGGAACTGTGACTTGGCAATTTCTAGCTTCTAGCCTCTAGTAGGGGACGATGTCCACATCGTCCCGTGAATACCTGCAGATTTTCTGAAAAACGGGATGATGTGGACATCATCCCCCACTGCCGTAATTTTAACTCACCAACAATTTCACCCATAAAACCACCCGCTTTTACAGCCCTTTTTATCATCCTTTTTCGCTCAAAAATGGCTCTGTCTCAGGCTTTTCCCTCAATTATTTTAACTAAATTTTTACGATAAAAATCAGAGAGGAAAATTATCTAACATTAGTGTATAATGAGTTAATCCCTAAAACTAAGACAAATTCTTACTTCTTACCTCTTGCATCTTGCATCTAGTCGCTTCCAGCATATCCAAATAAGCTTCCCCGCCCCCGCTGCCTGTTACACCTGAATCCAGCACTATAAGCGGTATACCTAAATCCTTTGCAACAGAGGCCGCCGCCGAGCTCTCAAACTGCTTTTCGCACAGCACAAAGGCCGCCCCCTGTGCCCTTCCTATGGCAATTGCGTCTGTAATCTCCCCTGTAGAGGGCGTGATGTCCGTATCCATCTCCACGGTTTTTAAGGGCACAAAGCCCAGATATTCAGCCAGATACTCCAGCGAATCATGAAATATAATAACCTTCTTGGGCAGGTCAGAGACAGCCGTCTTAAGCTCCTCCGCCTTTGCCTTAACCTCAGCCTGATAGGCCTGTGAGTTCTCAAGGAATTTGGCTGCATCAGCGGGATACAGCAGGGCTAATGCATCGGCTATATTCTGCACCTGCTTGCAGTATAAATCAGGGTTAAGCCAGATGTGTCCGTTGACATGCTCGTGCTCGTGTTCCTGCTCCTCCTCTTCTGTGTGCTCATGCTCCTCAATGGCAAAGTCGGGCAGCTCTATCCCCTCCCCTGAGTTAATCACCGCAACATTTGGAACAGAGGCAAGGCCTCCTTCAAGAAACTCCTCCATCTCCATGCCGTTGATGATAAGCACATCAGAGGCTTGCAGGGTTTTCATGTTGCCTGTTGTAAGCTGATAATCGTGAGCACAGCCCGACATGTTGCCTGTCAGATTCTCAATACTCACGCCATCAACGCCCTTAGTAACGTTAATTGCAGCCACATACACAGGATACAGCGAGGTGCTGATATTAATGCGTGCAGGCTCTGTTTTTGCTCTGTTAAAATTAACCGTAAGCAGTATGCAGAGTGCAGTAATTGCACACAGCAGACCTATTACAAATACGGGAGCTTTATTCTTTTGATTCAAATTGCTTCACCTCTTGCGCATAGAAATAAATTTGGTATTTTGCATTGTTTGGTATGTAGGGGCAGACCTATACGTCTGCCCAGATTGCCGTAAATCTCTGTCTTAGGACAGACACATAGGTCTGCCCCTACGGGTTTTCATGAAAAGCGTTGCACCTCTTGCAACTATAACTTGACATTACCCATTCAAAAGTAGTAAAATATAGGTAATGTACTATTGTGTAAGCAGGGGCATTTACTCTCCTGCATGAAAGGAATTCTTAGCGTAACAAACAATATGAAAGGTAAAGACGCAGGCACAACAGCCAATTTTTAATGTATTGCCGGTGTGCGGGCTCTTTAAACACATGGTGTTTATGAAAAATAAAGCCTGCGGACTTCACTGCATACGCATTATAGATTTAAGCGTAAAAAGCGGAGGAAGTCTGATTTTAGACAAGGTTAACCTGCACATACACTGCGGGGAGTTAACCGTTATAATAGGCCGCAACGGGGCGGGCAAAACCACCCTGCTAAAGGCTATATTAAAAGAAAAGCCCTATACAGGCACTATAAGCTTTGACTCCCACGCACAGCATACAGGCACTGCCAACAGGAGCACCGCAAGGCCTGAAAAAAGCGAGCCTCTGCGCATAGGCTATGTTCCGCAAAGCCTTAATATGGATGCCTCTTCACCTGCCAGTGTATACGATTTATGCGCCTCATATGTCTCGGATATACCTGTATTTCTATTTAAGAGCAAGGCTCTTGCCGCCAGAATAGAGGCACAACTGGAGATGTTTGACGCAAAAAATCTTATAGACAGGCGTGTTTGCGAGCTCTCCGGCGGGGAACTGCAACGGGTGCTGCTTGCGGTTGCAACTATGTCTAACCCCAAGCTACTGCTGCTGGACGAGCCTGTCTCAGGCATTGATATGGTAGGAATGGAAAGCTTTTATAAAACTATATGCCGCTTAAAGGATGAATTTGACTTAGCGGTAATACTGGTATCTCATGATTTAGACATGGCCGCAAGATACGCCGACAGAGTGGCTCTTTTGAATAAAACCATAGAGGCCAGCGGCTCTGTGTCTGAGGTTTATAATTCGCCTGAATTTAAAAAAACCTTTGGGAGGGTTAGCTATTGACTGAAAAACGTAAAATAACAGACGCAATATTTGATGAAGCACTTTTTCCTGAGACTATGCTTCTTGTTTCACTCATTAGTTTTATATACATTGTCTGCAAAAATAGCGATTTAAGCTCGGGCTGGGAGTATTATAAACCTTTATTAGTTTTTGCTGCCCCCTCAATCGCCTTTGCCCTGCTTGTATTGTGGCAGATACTAAAGCCAAAATTTTTTATTGCCAATTTTATTATAACAGCTGTGCTAATTCCTTTTTATCTTTTAATAACCTTTTTGGGCTTAGTTTTTTGGACTGATAACAGCTTCTTCCGTAATCAAAGCACGCAGAACATAAATAGGTACAGCACTGTACTAAGGCGAACAGCTCACAACGAAGGAATAGCTATATTCCCACGCAAAATCCCCCATGATGCTTATGAAATTAATTTTTCTTACGGGTTCTCTCAAGATCCATACAATACTCAACACTGCTATTTATCATTTAAAGCAAGGTCTAAAACCATTGCAGAGCTTGAAAAACAGCTCCAAGAGCGCACAGCGGGAGTTAAAGCCAGCGTGTATGTATCCCCTAAAAAGGATGAATTTGACGGTATATTTGACTATGACCCATATTTCTACTTTGGCCTAAAACCGCAGGAAGCCTATAAAAATGATGAAACCGTATTTTACCTTTTTGGCAAAACAAGAGATGAAGTACTCAAGGAAAAAGAATGGCAATGGGGAGCAGCTGTTGTTCACGCAGAAAACCGCATTGTCTATAGCTTTTTTTGGGCATATGAGGAAGAGCAGGAGTTTATAAATAATTTCTTCGCCGCTCAGGAGGCTATTAATGGATAACATAATTCAAAAGCTCTTACCCTTTGAATGGACACAGTTTGAGTTCATGCGCAACGCCCTGCTTGGCATATTAATTATCTGTCCGCTTTTCTCTATACTAAGCACCGCTATAGTTTTAAACAGGCTTGCCTTCTTTTCAGATGCGCTGGGGCACTCCGCACTTGCGGGCATAGGCATAGGGGTTATATTAGGCCTTGGAGGCACAACTCCCGTCATGCTGATTTTTGCCGCCGCCTTTGCCCTTTTGCTTAACATAATCAAGCAAAAAAGCGAGGCCTCCGCCGACACTGTAATTGGCGTGTGCTCCTCCTTCGGCATTGCTCTTGGCATAATATTGCTATCGTATAAGGGGAACTTCAGCCACTATCAAAACCTGTTAATAGGTGATATTCTAAGCATAAAAACCTCTGAGCTGTGGCTGCTTCTTGCCATGCTGTTTATAGTGCTTATGTTCTGGCTATTTGGCTTTAACAAGCTTAACGCTGTGAGTATTAACGCCTCTCTGGCTCGCAGCAAGGGCATACCTGTTATACTGCTGGACAACCTCTTTGTGGTTATTGTAGCCGTTATTGTAATGGTAAGCATACGCTGGGTTGGCATGTTGATTATAAATGCAATGCTTATTCTGCCGGCGGCCTCCGCACGCTTTATATCATCAAATATGCGTCAATATCACCTGTATGCTCTTATCTTCTCTGTATTCTCCGGCCTGTGCGGACTTATCACCTCTTACTATGTAAACACAGCCCCTGGGGCAACCATGGTGATAATCTCCTGTGTTATCTTCTTCGCCTGTGCCTTATTCGGCAAAAGGATTAGGACATAAACCTTACCTTCTCGCCAATAAACCAGAGCTTAAGCTCCCTTATATTGCCGAATTTTTGAAGCTCATCTGTTATTATGACTAAGCCCTCGGCCTTGGCCTGAGCGGCTATCATGGCGTTATGGTCGGCTATGGACATGCCCTTTTCGGCAAGCTCCGCCTTAATTTTGCCGTACTCCTCTGCTGCGGGAACGTCAAAGGGCAGAACCTCCACAAGAGCCGTAAACGCAAGCAGATTTTTTGCATTACGTGCCCTCTCCTTGCTTCCGGCCACCCACAGCTCCAGCTCTGCAAGGGTGATTGCAGAGACAACAAGGCTGTCATAGGGCTTTGTCCTTAGCTTTTCTATAATCAAGGGTGCTTGTCTCATTATTAAAACGCATGTTTCTGTATCAAGCATATACTTCATAGCTTACCTCTGCTCCGTGTTTGATTCACTGCTCTCGGCCTCAAAATCAGCCCTGGCAAAGTCCTCGCTCACGGCCTCCAGTGCAATAAAATCCTGCCAGGAGTAATCCTTGGGGAATATTACAACCATCTTGCCAAGCCTTTGAACGCCCACATCTGTGCCCTCAAAGCGGCAATCCTTTGGCAGTCTGACTGCCTGACTGCCCCCGTTTGTAAACAATTTTGCTGTTTTCATAACACCATGTGTTAAGAGGCCCCGCACAACTAAAATACCTAAAACCCTGCCTGTTGTGCCTGCGTCTCTACCCTTTCTGCTTATTTTAAAACTTCTTAACCTCAGGTATTAGTATATATTAAGATATAAATTTTGTCAAGTGTGCCGTGCCTTAAATTCTTTGCTTTAATTAAAAAATTTAAAATTGGGCGATATTCCCTAAAATCAAGCGAAAACACGAGATATTCCAAGCTAATTTAAAATAATCGCTTAAAATCGCTCTTGTGCAATTTGCATATTCTGTGTTAGAGTGTTTCTTATTTGGAAACACTTGTATTTGGGTGATGGACAAGCTTGAAAATAATACGAGAAAGGGCGCAGGAAGCCCCGCAAAAATATTTGTGCGGGTTCTCTTACACACGGTGTCATGAATGGATAGCGATTCTATGCTCTTAGTTGAAAAATCTGTGCTGCCTGAGGTATTCGGCAAGGTGATAGAGGCAAAGCAGCTTCTGCACACAGGCAAGGCCTCCTCTGCAACAGAGGCCGCCAAGCTGGCCGGAATCTCCCGCAGTGCATTTTATAAATACAGAGATACGGTGTTCCCCTATATTAAGCCGGAATCTGAAAAAACTCTTAACCTGCAAGCTGTGCTGCTGGATACCCCGGGGATTCTGGCCTCTTTTATAGCGGTTATTTTTAACAGCGGAGCAAACATACTAACAGTTAACCAAAACGAGCCTGTGGGCGGCTCTGCGCTTATTACAATAAGCCTTAACACCGCACAAATGCGCTTAAAAGCAAACGATTTGCTGCTGCACCTTAAAAGCCTTAACGGAGTAGAAACGGTTTTATACAGCGCACAGTAAACATTATAATTAAGATTTGAAAGGGAATTTGGCACTTGCCTAAATTTGGTATTAATATGGTTTACATTGCAATTCTTGGACATGGAGTGGTTGGCTCCGGCGTTGTGGAGGTCATGCTGCACAACGCAGATAACATAAACTCCCGTGTTAAGGAAGAAATTTTTATCAAGCATATTTTAGATTTAAGGAGCTTCCCCGAAAGCCCCCTTGCCTCCCGCTTTACCACTGATTTTGAGAATATTATTAACGATTCCGAAATACGCATTGTGGTTGAGGTAATGGGCGGCGTGCACCCTGCATATGATTTTGTTAAACGCTGCCTGCTTGCAGGCAAAAGCGTTGTCACCTCCAACAAGGAGCTTGTGGCAGTTAAGGGTGCGGAGCTAATCCGTGTTGCCAGCGAAAATAACGTCAACTTCCTGTTTGAGGCCAGCGTGGGCGGAGGAATCCCCATTTTGCGCCCTCTCTCCCAATGTCTTGCCGCAAACAGAGTTAGCGAAATTGCGGGCATACTTAACGGCACAACCAACTTTATACTTACAAAAATGATAAAGGAGCAGGTCTCCTTTGAGGACGCTCTGGCAGAGGCACAAAGCCTTGGCTATGCCGAGCGTGACCCCGCCGCTGACGTTGACGGACACGACGCCTGCCGCAAGATATGCATTCTGGCGGCTCTGGCCTTTGGCAAGCATGTGTATCCTGAGGCTGTTTATACACAGGGCATACGCTCTGTCAAGCTTGAGGATGTGGCCTATGCTGAAAATTGGGGCGGTGTAATCAAGCTTATAGGCCTTGTGCGTGAGGTTGAAAACGGAAAGCTTCAAATTTGCGTTGCTCCTATGCTGGTTAGCCGTGAGAGCCAAATTGCCTCTGTAGACGGCGTGTTTAACGGCATCAAGGTTAACGGAGACGCCACAGGCGAGATTGTGTTCTATGGCAGAGGAGCAGGCAAGCTCCCCACTGCAAGTGCCGTTGTGGCCGATATTATAGACTGTGTCAAGCATCTCTCTGCCCGCAAGTACCTCTTTTGGGAGGACTGTGACGGCAGCAATATAGAGAGCTACAGCAAGGATGTTACAGGCATGTACTTCCGCTTTAAGGGCGATAAAGCTAAAATCTTGGCCGATGCAGAGGAACGCTTCGGTGAACTTAAGCTTTTAAGCCGCAAAGGCGCAAGCGAGGATGAAATCGCATTTGTAACCACCCCTCATACTATAGAAGAGCTGGAAAGCTTCAAAGCCGAGCAAATCAATCAGGGTGCAGAGCTGCTTGGCAGCATACGCCTGCTGGCTTAAAGGCGCAATATCATTTTGTGGATAATATGATATAAAAATAAACAGTGGAGGGAATCAATTATGTTAAGAAGAAAACTGGCATCCTATTCAACGGCAATGGCATTAATCCTAGGCATATTCTCCCTTGCAGCGTTTGCAGCACCAATGGCCGCTCAGGCCGCGCCGGACTGGAACTTAGTTTGGAGCGATGAGTTTAACGGCAACAGCCTCAACACCGCCAACTGGACAGCCGAAATAGGCACAGGAAGCGGCGGCTGGGGCAACAATGAGCTGGAGTATTACACAGACAGGCAAGAAAACCTTGCGGTAACAGGCGGCAACCTTGTTATAACCGCCCGCAACGAGGCCTATGGAGGCATGAACTACACCTCTGCCAGAATTAAAACACAGGGCAAAAAGAGCTTTACCTACGGCAAAATTGAGGCAAGCATCAAGCTGCCCACAGGTCAGGGGCTATGGCCTGCCTTCTGGACCCTTGGCGAGAGCATTGCCGGTGAGGGCTGGCCCGCCTGCGGTGAAATTGACATAATGGAGCGTGTTAACTTTGACGACCACTCAAACGGCTACATTCACTGGTGGGCAGACGGTCAGGCGGATTACGGCACAGTTTCAGGCTATATTGATTTTTCACAGTTCCACACCTATTCAATTGAGTGGGACGCCAATGCAATAAAGTGGTTTGTAGACGGAGTGCAGTTCCTTGAGGCCAACATCAAAAACGGCGTAAACGGCACAGAGGAGTTCCACAGACCACAGTTTCTTTTGCTCAACCTTGCAGTGGGCGGCCAGTGGCCGGGGAATCCTAACGGAAGCACCCCCTTCCCCGCTCAAATGCTTGTTGACTATGTAAGAGTGTATCAGGACGGCGGCACAGTTATCACCGACCCCGAGAATCCTGACCCTGAGCCAAGCCCCTTCGCCACCCCAAATCTTGCCCCGGGGAAGGCTATCTTTGCCTCCAGCCTTGAAACTCCCGAATTCCCCGCCACCCTTGCAAACGATGTCAATGCAGAAACACGCTGGTCGTCTGCACTCAGCGATAATCAGTGGATTTATGTTGACCTGGGCAAGGATTACATGGTAAACGGTGCTCGTTTGCTATGGGAGGACGCTTACGCCACCAATTACAGAATAGACGTGGCCACAGCCAACCCACAGTCGGAGGCAAGCTGGAATACTGTTTACAGCAACGCAAACGGCCACGGCGGCACAGAGAGCATACCGATAGATGCCGTTCCTGCCCGATATGTGCGAATGTACGGCATAAGCCGAGCCACTCAATACGGCTTCTCGCTTTATGAGTTTGAGGTCTACGGCGGCGAGATTTTCAACGTCCCAGCCACCTTTAACGCAACTAAATGGACAGCCAAAAGCCCCGAGATAGAAAATGATACTCTCAACGGCAAGGACTTTGTGGGCTATCTGATTGACGGCTCATACCTTGATTATTATATTAATGTGCCTCAGGCGGGAGCTTACAACATCACCCTTAACGCCTCTGTGGGGCTTGCAGGCGAGCGCAATGTAGCTCTTTACTCAGGCACAACACAGGTGGGCACTCTACCCATTGCCGTAAACGGCAGCGATTGGTTTAACTTTCAGCCCAACAGCGGCAGCTTTACTCTGCCTGCGGGCTTGCAAAAGCTGCGGCTTGTGGTTAACAACTCTGTAAATATCGAGAACATCACAATAGAGCCGGCTATCGTCCTGCCTCCTGAGCCGGATTCTCTCACTGTTACCTCCTCTGCAAACGAATTGCAGATTCATATAAACACCTCCGCACCGGCAGGCAGCCGCTTCTGGTGCTATGTCCTTAAGGATGGCAAGGTGCAATATAACAGCGGAAGCTGGAGCACAGGCAAGGATTATTCCCCTGCGCTTACTCAGGCAGAAAATTACCAAGTGCGTGTTTACCGCCTTGATGCCAATGGCACAATGACGGTTATTACTAATCAATAGCAAACGAAAGGAAATTGTACAATGGGTTTGATAGTTCAAAAATTTGGCGGTTCTTCTGTTGCCAACGCAGAGCGTGTGTTAAATGTGGCTTCAATTGTAACCGACACCTATAAGTCTGGCAACGACGTTGTAGTTGTTGTTTCGGCTCAGGGTGACACCACGGATGATTTGATTGCGAAGGCCGCAGAGATTAACCCCAACGCCTCTAAAAGGGAGATGGATATGCTGCTTACCGCAGGTGAGCAAATCTCTATTTCTCTGCTTGCAATGGCAATAGAGAGTCTGGGCTTTCCCTCTGTCTCTCTGCTGGGCTGGCAGGCAGGCTTTAAAACCACCTCCTCCTACGGCACAGCAAGAATCAAAAAAGTGGAGAGCGAGCGCATTCGTGCGGAGCTTGACAAAAAAAACATAGTAATAGTTGCGGGCTTTCAAGGCATTAACAAGTATGAGGATATGACAACCTTGGGCAGAGGCGGCTCTGACACCAGCGCAGTTGCCATAGCCGCAGCTATGAATGCCGACAAATGCCAAATCTTCACAGATGTTGAGGGCGTTTATACCGCCGACCCACGCAAGGTTGAAAACGCACGCAAGCTAAAGGAAATCAACTATGATGAAATGCTGGAGCTGGCAACTCTGGGTGCTCAGGTGCTCAATAACCGCTCTGTTGAAATGGCAAAGAAATATTCTGTGGAGCTTGAGGTGCTCTCATCTTTGGTAAGAAAACCAGGTACAATTGTTAAGGAGGTTGCTAATATGGAAAAAATGCTGATAAGCGGCGTTGCAAAGGATAAGGATATTTTACGTATATCGTTGGTGGGTGTGCCTGACGAACCTGGCATTGCCTTTAAGGTGTTCTCACGCCTTGCGGCCAAGAACATCAACGTGGATATAATACTGCAATCTGTGGGCAGAGACGGCAAAAAGGACATCACCTTTACCGTGGGCTCAGCCAGCAGCAAGGAAGCCGTTGCACTTATGGAGGAATTTATAGCAAGCCACGGCGGCGAGAAGGTTATAAGCGACGATAAGGTTGCAAAGGTAAGCATAGTAGGCGCAGGAATGGAAACTCACGCAGGTGTAGCCGCAAAGATGTTCGAGGCTCTCTATGAGGCTCAGGTGAACATTCAAATGATTTCAACCAGCGAGATTAAAACCTCTGTGCTAATAAATGTTGACGATGCAGATAAGGCCGTTTCTGCTATTCATAATGAGTTTTTTAAATAATGCTATCTAAAAACGGTAGGGGCAGACTTGCGTGTCTGCCCTGATTGCCATAAAATTTCCATCTTCGGTCAGACATGCAGGTCTGCCCCTACACATCACAAATCCGGCGCACAGGTCGGCTAAGCCGCCTTATGCGCCGGATTGTTCTGTTTGCCCGATTAAAAGACTATTTGCAGCCGCATGACTTGTATTTGTCTGCTTCAAGCTCTTTGCCTGTGCAGGGAATCTCTCCGGCTCTTGGCGGGAAGAACTCCTCAACAGGGAACTTGATTTTAGAGAAGAGTGCGCAGGGGTCTTCTGCATTGTCTGTGCACTGCTTTGAGGGCACACAAAAATCATACGCATGAACCAGCATGGATACATTACGCTCAATTTGAACAATAGAGAACAAACCGATTGTTATGAATACCAGCTTTTCGCCGTCTTCCTCAAGGAATTCGCCGTCAAAGTAGCCTCTTATGCCCTTAGGCACGTTGCAGCAGCAGCACTTGGGGTGATGCCTCTTTTCAACCAGCCTTGCATCCAATGAAACAGGATTTGCCACCTGAACAACTGCCTTGGGCAGGTTCTTGCTTATAGGGTTTTGCAAATCGCATTTACCGTCTACAAAGTCGGAAGAGAACACCTTCACTCCGCCCTCGCTGCCATAAAGGATAACCTTTTTGTTGAAGACTGAAAGGCCGTGAACCAATGCGGAAGAGCCGCAGCGTGAGGCTCCAACCTCTAATTCTACGTCAAAGTAGAATGTCATATCAACAGAATAATAGCCCCTGTTAAACGGGATAGGCTCAAGGTCTACAAGACAGTTGATGCATTCAACCTTCTTGGTTCTTACAATGCTTGCCCTGTCAATGATACCCTGTGTGCAGTCTGTAAACTGTACGGGCAGGTTCTCAATGCAATCCTTATCGGAGCAAGAATCGTAAATCCGGTTGGCGTCGATGCATACAGCTTCCTTAAATCTTTCGCCGCTTGTGTACTTATCTGCCATTAAATGTTCCTCCTGTGTAAGATTTTGAAGTATAAGCATTACTTCTACATTATTCTATGCACAAAAAGGAAAAAGTGACCTAATATTACATTTTTTGCAGCAAATTTTAAAAAATGCTGAATATATAGTAAAAATATATAAAAATTTTTGAGGTGAAGCAATGGATTTACTTAAAAGATTAACCGAAACCTATAAGAACTATAACACAAGAGTGGAAACAAAAAACGGCACAGAGTATTTTGTTATTCTAAACCCATTTGGAGATGAGAATATAGAAGTTATGCTGGATGAGGTCATTTTCCGCTTCTCATTTCAGCATGCTCATTTTGACGAAGAAGAAGACAGCTTGTTTGATTATATAGATGACTTTTTATCGAGCAAGCAGGTCTCTTTTGAGTTTTTTGTAGAGGGAACGGACAGCTTTGGCGGCAGCAGGTATCTTGATGAAATTGACACATCATCCGGCACTGCACTTTTAAATAGCTTTACTGATGGTAACAAGTCACTGTATACTTATTTATCCAAAAAATTAAAGGGTGCAAATTGCCGCTGCTCTATACGTGCTTGGAATAGCACTCAAAACAGAGACATTGATTTTACCTTGTAACTCTAACCCTTCTTAAGCTTTGCAAAATTAGCCATTACCTTTTTAGTTCCCACCTTATCAAAGGCAATTTCAAGCATAGTATCGTTGCCCATGGGTGAGGCACTCATAATTACACCTGTGCCAAACACAGAGTGTTCAACCGTTTCCCCCGCCTTATAAGATGCAGACTGCGTCTTAGCTCCTGCTCCGGACATGCCCAGGCTTACGCCCCTTTGCTGTGCGGCCTGTGACTGCGCCTTCTTTTCTTGCCATGAGGGCGGTGCCTTAAGCTCCTCCTCCGACTCCTCCCTGTAATACCGCTTGATTGCGGTTACTTCCAGCAGCTCGTCGGGTATCTCCCTTGCAAACTGCGAGAGCCTGTTCCTGCTGGTGCTGCCGTAAAGCATTCTGGATTGCGCATGTATCATGTACAACTGTTCCTTGGCTCTGGTTATAGCCACATAGGCAAGCCTGCGCTCCTCCTCCATGGCCTCGGTGTTGTACATAGACTGCATCCCCGGGAACACACCATCCTCCATGCCGGGCAGGAATACCACGGGGAACTCAAGCCCCTTTGCGGCGTGTATAGTCATCATTATAACAGAGTCGGACTGTGCATCATAATTATCAATGTCAGTCATTAGGGCAACCTCTTCAAGAAAGCCCGCAAGAGTGGCACTCTCGCCGTTCTCCTCCTCATATTTAAGCAGGTTTGAGCCAAGCTCGTTTATGTTTTCTATTCTGTCCTCGTTGTCCTCATCCTCGGCCTTAAGGGCATTTATGTAGCCGGTTTTATCCAGCAGCAGCTCATACAGGCTGTGCAGACTTGAAGGCTCTGCATCCGCCCTTTCCAGCAGCTCATCCATCATAAGGGTAAAGGGCTTTATTTTGCCGTAAGCCCTGCTAAGAGCCTCAAATTCATCTGCTGTGCGCAAAACCTCATATGCTCCAATATTAAGCCCTGCTGCTATATCATATGCAGTAGAGATAGTCTTCTCTCCTATGCCCCTTTTGGGCACGTTGATTATACGCCTGAGGCGCACATCGTCATAGGGATTGTTGAGCACGCTTAGGTAGGCTATCATGTCCCTAATCTCCTTGCGCTCATAAAAGCGGTGGCCGCCTATGATTCTATAGGGAATGCCTGAGCGCACAAACATATTTTCAATTGCGTTTGACTGTGCGTTCATTCTGTAAAGAATGGCGTGGCCGCTGTACTTCATGCCTGCTTTAACGTCCTCAAGCACCTTGTCGGCTATGTATTCGGCCTCGGCCTCCTGATTATCGGCTGTGTGAAGCTTTACCTTCTCTCCTTCGCCGTTTTGCGTCCACAGGCTTTTGCTCTTGCGCCCCTGATTATTCTTGATTACAGAGTTGGCCGCATCCAATATGTTTTGAGTAGAGCGGTAGTTTTGCTCCAGCCTGATTACACGGGCGTTGGAGTAGTGCTCCTCAAAGTTTAGGATATTCTCAATTGTTGCGCCGCGGAACTTGTAAATGCTCTGGTCATCATCGCCCACCACACAGAGATTATTGTGGGCACTTGCCAACAGCTTTATGTAGACATACTGGGCATGGTTGGTGTCCTGATACTCATCCACCATGATGTAGCGGAACTTGTTTTGGTAGTATTCCAGCACATCGGCATGGTTTTGCAGCAGCGTAACCGCATTGACAAGCAGGTCGTCGAAGTCCATAGCGTCAGCCTCCTTCAGCTTGCGCTGATAGAGGGCGTAGGCCTTGCCTATGTTAATTCTCCTTGGGTCTGAACCCGCCTCATTCAGGTAATCCTCAGGCGTTTTAAGGCTATCCTTGGCATGACTAACCTCGCTGAGTATAAGCCTGTGTGGGAATATCTTATCATCAATACGCAGCGCAGCCTGTACATCCTTCATAAGTCTGCGCTGGTCGTCTGTGTCGTACACTGTAAAGTGGGAGCTGTAGCCCAGACGTGCAGCGTCCTTCCGGAGCATACGGGCACAGGAGGCATGAAAGGTAGCCGCCCAAATATCCCCACCAGCCTCTTCACCAAGCATAGCATTCAAGCGTTCCTTAAGCTCGCCTGCCGCCTTGTTTGTAAAGGTTATAGCCATGATACGCCAGGGCTTTGCGGGATTAATTGCAAGCAAATCCCGTGCACGCTCGGCATCTGCACTCTTCCCCTGAGCATAATCGCTGAGAAATGCGGCGGCCTCCTGAGTAAGCGGCCTTTCGGAGTGCGCCTCTTCACCATATTTGATTATATTGGCAATACGGCTGACCAGAACAGTGGTTTTACCGCTGCCCGCCCCCGCCAGAATTAGCAGAGGACCTTCGGTTTTAAGCACGGCCTCACGCTGCATGGGGTTAAGGTGGGTGAAGTCCTTTTCTATTGCCTGTTTGCGCAGTGTTATGTAGTTCATTATTAAGCACCATGTGCTAGAGAGCCCGCACACAAAACATTATAAAAAATATTTTGCGGGGATTCCTGCGTCCCTTCCTGTTTTTTGTTTCAGCCTTTATTACTCAAAGCTTTAGTTATACTTATTCCCTATTCAAATATTCCATAAGAAATTCAGGAATAGAGCCGCCGTAAAAATCGAGGGTATATTCATGTATATTGGTTCTCTTGCTCCAATCGCCCAAGGTTTCCTTGTTATCTTTCAGACGCATAGCACCATCTACCCTGATTATTTTTGAAATACGCTCTTTGCTTACCTCGCATCCGGAAATTGTTATTATTTCGCTCTCATTCTTGGAATAGGTATTCATTAAACTGCTGTAGTAGTTATAGTCCAAATAATATAAGCCGCACAGAGCATACAGCTTGCCTACATTGCTGCCCTCTGCTTCCAGCTTATAAAATAATTCCAATGCGTTTGTTTGTTTAAAAAGTCTGCCAAAAGCTGCTATTTCTTCCGGCATTGTGCCCGCATCGCCTATGCCGCCGCACGCAAAAGTGCCTGCATTTTTAAGCAGATCATAGTCTGCATCTATTCCTTCAAGTTTTACAGTGCTTGTATCTAATCTTGATATGTATTGAATCTCATTTGTTGCACAGCTCGTAAGCAAGGCAAACAACAGGATAGCTATTACTATGCGTTTCATGCGTTTTACTCCTTTGCTAAGCTTTAATTACCCTTGTTCTCCTGCCAATATTCCATAAGATGGGCCGGAATAGAGCCGCCGTAAAAATCCATATTATAGTCAAAGCTAAGGGTTCTTCTACTCCAAGCATCCACGGTGTCCTTATTGTTTTTAAGCCGCACTGCGCCCCTCATCTTGATTACTTCTGACATGGTTTCCTCCATCACTACACAGCCGGAGCATATGTTCACTGTGCCCTTATTATTAGCATAGACCTCCATTAAATTACGGTAGTAATCATAATCTAAATAATACAAGCCGCACAGGGCATACAGCTTACCTGCGTTGTTACCCTCTGCTTCCAGCTTGTAAAACAGCTCCAACGCATTTTCTCTTGCAAAAATGTTGCCAAATGCCCTTATTACATCAGGCATTGTGTTGCTGTACCCTACACCGCTATCTGAAAAATATTCTGCATTTTTAAGCAGTGTGTAATAGGCGTCTGCCTCATCAACACTTACAGTGTTAACATCCACCCTTGGGGCTGTTTTATTAACTTTGTAATGTATGCTATCGAGCGCAAAGCTTGTAAGCAATGCAAACAACAAGATAGCTGCAACTGTGCGTTTCATAATTTAAACTCTCCTTTAAACACTTGCCATTTCGTTCAGCTCTTGATAAAATCTATCTCCTCCTGAATCACAGCGCATACGAAACACGCCATCAAAATTAACAGCGGTAAAGCCATCAAATCCACCCTCTTTTTCTTGAGTAATGGTATGAATAACAAAGGTTTTTCCTTCCAAGTCAATGCTATCAATATACCCTGTTACAGAGTTCTTGTCATAATCCTTTATCCCCACACTAACTACAAACCCCGAAGCCTTTGCAAACTGAATAAAATTTACAAAAGTGCTTTTCTCCTCAGGTATTTCTTTGTGTTTTACATTTCGCTTATTAAACACCTTAAACAGGGAATTTTCATAATAAGAATCATAATCAATTCTAAACAGGTTCTCGGTTTTTCTTAACATATAACCATCGTATTTACCATGAATCGAAATCTCATTAACAATTAAATATTCATCATCCGCTTGCGCTGCAAAGCCAACCACAGCACTATATTCATCCT
>JAISYX010000122.1 GCA_031269595.1 Oscillospiraceae bacterium | reverse complement strand
TTGGTATTCCGCCAGAAACACTTCTCAAAAAGGGGTTGATTGGCATTTCACAACAAGCGATGCACGTAATAAATTAAAACATTTGTATCCCGTTGTCAAGTTTTAGTTGACAAGTACTACTAAAATTCAAAATTTTCCTGCAAATATTCTTCGAGGGTTATTCCCCTCTCCATAATTTCACGGGCGGCATTAATGCCTACATAGCGAAAATGCCATGGCTCATAAATCACATGAGTTATATTGGATTTATTGGGCGGATACCGCAGAATAAAGCCATAGTCGGCGCAGTGCTCTTTTACCCATTTCATTTCCGGTCTATCGCCCTGCTCCTCATCTAGGGTTTGATATTTAATTGACACAATATCCACTGCAAGGCCTAGGCTGTGCTCGCTGGTTTTGGGAGGGGCTACCTCCTTTGCGGCTTCATTTTCAGCCTGAGAGCGGTCAAAGCCCTGCTCCATCAGGCGTGATATTTTGTCCTCATACAATTCCCTTTGCTTGCCCGCACTCCTGTATGCAGAGCAAACCTTAACGGGATACCCTGCGTTATGGGCGTCCTTAAGCAGTGCTTTTAACTGGCCAATTGCCCGTGAATCAACCTTTAGCCCGTTGTATAGCGTGGTCAATTTGGGGTTAAAATTATCCGCAATGTGATTATCCTGATTAACCAGAAGCAGATTCCAAGGTATAAGGTCTTTGGATTTTTTCACCTTTTCGCTTACTTCAAGGGATTCAATTGTTTCGTCAGAGCTTATCTGAGCTTGTGCGGAAGAGGGCTGAAACGGCTTTGCAGGGTCGGTCTCCTGCTCCTGCTGTTCAGAGGGCACAGAGCCGATAAGCTTAGACGCCGGCATAACTTGCAGCAGCTCCTGCTTTTTTATATCAAAATATGTAACAGTCAAGCCTATGTACAAGGTGACAAAGGCGGTGAAAATAACGGTTATTTTAATGGGGGTATACCCATATTCTTTTTGCGCTTGCGGCATAGTCACAACTCCTTATAGCTATATTATAGCACCGTATAGCTCTAAAGTGGTTGCCGGATTGTAAGGGTTTTATGTATTCTATTTAAATATTTTATGACAAAAGAAACAAGCTGCCGACAAGAATCGACAGCCTTGGGTTTTATCATAATCGCTCGGATTTGCTTGATTCCCGTGAAATCAGGGTAAAGGGCAGTGCGCTGCTGTTGATTTGGTCGGCTAAATCGGTGGCCTCGTCAGCAGTAAAGTCGCCGGAAATGATAGCATGGCCTTCGGTTATCGTGGAGTTTACCGTTGGAGCAGAGACAAGTTTGCCGTCCAGCCATATTGAAAGGGTTTGGCCAATTAGCCTTTTAGTGACCTCTGCAAGCTTTGCTGCACCCTGAGCGTTAAAGGTAACATCAACCCGCAACTCGTTATCAATGCCATTATTTTTGCTGCTGATTCCAAGCTGTGCATTGCTTACGTCTGCGCCTGTAAGAGCTATGGGGTATTCATTGCCAAGCTCGTCTATTACTTCATTGCCGGTGAATAATTTTGAGACACTTCCTGAGGGCAAGCCCTCCACAAATAAAAGCTCTGATTTGGCTGTGAGCTGCGATGCCAGCTTTTCAGGCTGGTCTGCGCCTATCTTTTCATTTTTGCCGTAAGTAACCGTGACAACTATGTTTTTTTCAACGCTGTTTGGCTTAACCGTGTAGTTTTTATAGCCAAGGCCATTCATCCTTGCTTTGATTACGGTTACGGCTTGGTCATAATCAGATGAGCTTGGGCTTACCCCGCTTTCCGGCTCAAGAGTGACGCTGATGTTGTCACCCATAGTGGCCTCCCGTATAAAATCCTTGCAGGAGCTAAGGGCAATAACAAGGCATAATGCGGCGGCTATTATGCAGATGGATTTAGAGAGCTTCATATAAAACAGACCTTTCCAGTTAATATGTTAATGCCATTGTACCACCATTTTACAGCGATTGCAAGCACTACCCGCCACAGTACACAAAAATGTAGGGGACGATGTCCACATCGTCCCGTTTCTCCGAAATTCGCAGGTATCTGCGGTACGATGTGGACATCGTCCCCTACAAAACACCCAAAATTGATTTTTATGCTACCCGCCCAAATGCTCCCTAGCCTGCGTTAAATCAAGCTCAAGCAGCTTTGAGACACCCTCGTTCTGCATGGTTACGCCGTAAATAACGTCGGCCTCCTCCATTGTGCCTCGGCGGTGGGTTATAACTATAAATTGCGTATTGCCGCTCATTCGCCGCAAATAGGCTGCATATCTGTCCACGTTAACATCATCCAAGGCGGCCTCAATCTCATCCAGAACGCAGAAGGGGGAAGGGTTAACCTTCATTATGGCAAAATAGATTGCAATAGCAATTAGAGACTTCTCGCCGCCGGAGAGGGATTCCAGATGTGTTATATTCTTGCCCGGGGGCTGTGCGTGTATCTCTATGCCGGAATTTAGCACATCCTCAGGGTCGGTTAGACTAAAATGCGCCGAGCCGCCGCCGAAGAGCGAGACAAAAATCTCGCCGAAGTGGCTGTTTATTTGAGCAAAGCGGCTGTTGAATATCTCCTTCATGCTCTGTGTGAACTCGTTAATCATCTTGAGCAGTTCAATTTTGGAGAGCTCCACGTCGCTAACCTGAGCACGCATAAGCTCATAACGCTGCGAAACCTCTGCATATTGCTCAATTGCCGCCACGTTAACGCTACCCAGCTGCTTAATTTGATTCCTCAGTTCACCTAAACGCCTGTTGGCCTTTTGCGGCTCCTTTACAGGCTCAGAGGCCTCCTGTGCCTGTGAGAGCGTTAGCTCATACTCATCCCACAGCTTGCGGATAATATCGTCATAACGGCGATTAATGGCTGTTTTTTGCTCCTCGAGCTTGGCCAGCTCACGCCCCAGAGCCTCACGCTCTACGCTCTTATCACGCTCCTCCTGCCTAAGCTTAGAGGAGGTTTGCTCAAGCTCCATGCGCCTGTTGTTAAGCTCGTCTATTTCACCAGCGGCCAGCTTGGAGCTCTCCCGCAGCTCGGCCGCTTTTGCTATCTCTTTTTCAGCATTTTGTTCAATTTTAAGGTTGTTTTGCTCCAGCTGAGCCGCCTCACTGCGCAGTGCTTCCGTTCTGCCGGACTGGGAGTTTAACCGCTGCTCAATGCCCGCAATGGCCTGTTCAAGGCTTTCAACCTCTTTTTCAGCCGAGAGCATCTGCAGCTTGAACTCCTGCAGCTGAGAGCTTAACAGCTCACGGTTAAAGGTGATTTGGCCTATGCTGCCTGTAAGCTCCGACATTTCGGCCTCCAGAACAGAGGCCTGCTGGGAGTACTCCTCAATTTCGTCCTCAGCCTGAGCCCTTTTAGCCTCAAGCTCCTCAATGCGCTTGGAGGCAGAGGCCTGCTCCTTGGCTAAATCTGTGCGGGAGCGTTCCAGCAGCTCACAATTTTCTTTTAAACGCCTGCACTCCGCCTCAAACCTGATTTTGTCCTCCTGGGCAGAGGTTAGCTCGCCCTGAGTTCCCGTTAAAGCGGCCTTGGCGGCAGAGGCCTCCTCCACAGCCTGAGTGTAATCGGCATGAAGGGAAGAGAGCTTTTGCTCCAGCTTGGCCGCCTCTGCACGCAGTGCTTCAATATCGTTGCGGCGGCTGATTAGATGTGCGCTTTTAATTGCAGAGCCGCCTGTTAAAGAGCCGCCTGCATTGATTATCTGCCCGTCAAGGGTGACTATTCTAAACTTATAGCCGTACTTGCGGGCTATAGCTACAGCGGAATCTATGTCCTCAGCCACGGCGGTGCGCCCTAGCAGGGAGGCGGCTATATCCTTATATTTAGGCTCAAAGTTAACTAAATCGGTGGCTAAGCCAACAAAGCCAAAGCAATCCTCAAGGCCGTTTTGCTGCAAATAGCTGCCCTTAACAGAGGTAAGGGGGAGAAAGGTTGCACGGCCGCCGTCACTGCGCTTTAGGTAGCTTATGGCTCGCTTTGCGTCCTCCTCTGTGCCTACTACTATGTTTTGCATAGCAGCACCCAGAGCTGTCTCTATTGCCGTGGCATATTCTGCATTGGCCGAGATTATTTGCGAAATAGGGCCGTGTATGCCGCTTAGAGTGCCAATTTGCGCCTGCTTGATTACAGTTTTAACGGTGTGAGAAAAGCCCTCAAGGTTCTTTTCCATATTTTCAAGCAGAGCGGCTCTGTTGGTTTTATCCTTGATTTCAAGGCCTAGGGAATCCACACTGCCCTTAAGGGCTATGCTTTTGGCCTCACGCTTTTCAAGGCGCATTTTATAGCCGTTTAAGGCGTTGGTAAGCTCCTCTATCCTATTAGCTGCAAGCTGCAGAGCCTCCTCAGTTTCGGCAAGCTCATTGGACATGCGCTCACTCTTTTCCTTGATAGAGCCAAAATCTGAGGTGATGCTCTCCATGCGGCTTTGAATCTCGTTAATTTGAGTGGAGGCGGCCACGGCGGCCACCTTGGAGTCGGAGGACTTAATGGAACACTCTGTTAAAGACCTGTTCTTTTCCTCCATAATGGCCGAGTATTTCTCGTCGCCCAAGCGGAGCTTTTCCATATCAAGGCTTGCGCCCTCTATTTTAGCCTGCAAGGAGGCCTTGTTTTGCAGATAAAGCTTGATTTTTTCACGGTTTGCGGCTATATCGGACTGCATTGCGGAGCTGCCTCTCTGGCTCTCCTCTAAGTCGCTCATAATGCGGGCTATAGTTTCTTTATTATGATAGATATTGTTGCGCAGGAGCTGCGCCTCGCTTTCACAGCGCACTGCACCCTCCTCTAAGGAGGCGGATTTTCTGCGTATTTCGTCTATGTCAGATACTATTTTGTTTGAACTTGAAAAGTTGGAATCTATTTGCTCCTGCAAATCCTTTATGTAATTATCAGCTTCCTCATGCTGTGAGGAGGCCAGAGCAAGCTTGTGGCTCTGTTCCCGCAGCTCGTCCTTAAAGGCGGCTAAATCATACAGCCACAGCCCCACCTCAAGCTCCTTTTTCTCCCCTGAAAGGGCAAGAAAGGCCTTGGCCTTTTCGCTCTGCTCCTTTAAAGGCCCAACCTGAGCCTCCAGCTCAAGGAGGATGTCACGCAGACGCAGGAGATTTTCCTCCGCCAGATTAAGCCGTTTTTCGGCCTCGTTTTTGCGGTAGCGGTATTTGGATATACCTGCTGCCTCTTCAAATATCTCCCTGCGGCCGTCAGAGCGGGATTCAACTATGCCTGTGATTTTGCCTTGGCTCACAATTGAATACCCATCACGCCCAAGGCCTGTATCCATGAGCATTTCGTGTATGTCCTTAAGGCGCACAGAGGCACCGTTAATTTTATATTCGCTGTCGCCGGAGCGGTAGTATCGGCGGGTTATGGCTATTTCGTCAGAATCAAATTCAATGCGCCTGTCGGCGTTATCCACAGTTAGAGTGACCTCGGCAAAGCCCACGGGCTTGCGCACTGCCGTGCCAAAAAAAACCACGTCCTCCATTTTAGAGCCACGCAGATTTTTTGTGGATTGCTCGCCTAAAACCCAGCGGATTGCGTCACTTATATTGCTTTTGCCGCTGCCATTGGGGCCTACAACGGCAGAAATCCCCTTGGTAAAGCTGAGCTTTATTTTATCGGGGAAGGATTTAAAGCCCTGTATGTCAAGCGATTTTAAAATCAATCAGAGTTCACTGCCTTTCTTTTGTGCTTAAAATCATCAATAGCAAGGTTGAGGGGGATATTCACAGCGCACAGCACTGCAAAAACAGAAACCAACAGGTTGCGGTATACCATGAAGGAGTGGATTAATGTGTGGTTAGAGAGCAGCAAAAGCCATGCGGGAGCACCTAGAGCAAGTGCTGCAAAGGGCAGAAGGTTAAAGAATATGCTGCGTGCACGGTTCTTTTTGCGCAGCGTAACCACAACAATGGCAAGCAGAAGTAGTATGATAAGCAGCCACTCAGTTAAAGAGAACATATTGCGTATACAGGCCACCACCATATCAATGGGAGTATCGTTGCTTGTCTTCCATGTGCCAAAGCTCAGCTCGCTCTCGTTGCCGGAGTCGTAGCCAAAGTTTGATTGCCCTGTGCGCAGCAGTATTTGCTGAAAGCTTATGGCAAACTCGTTTCTGCCAAATACTATGCTGGCCAGCAACCACTTGCCCGCCCAGATAGAGACATATCCAACGCACCAAGCAAATCCATTTTTGAGCAGAGTGAGAAAATCAGGCAAAATATCCTTCTTTAAAAGGGGAGAGGTAAGCTTCTTCTTATTTTCGCTGTTGCGCAAAAGCTGCAAAATAACCAGAGGTATGCCAACAGAGATAAAAGGAGCTGTGAGAAAATCAATATAAACCGTAACTGCGCCGACAATGAAAAAGAACATGGGCAAGCTGCGGCGAAACCAAGGCTTATTATAGCACAGCAAAAGCACTATACAGGCCGCAAAGGTGATAAGGAATACATGGGAAAACTGGAAGCAAACGGGGACTATCCAATAATCAACGGCGGCTAATGAAAAGCCAAAGGCAAAGCTAACCCAAGTGCCAAGCCTTTTGTAAATAAGTATAAGCAAAACAGTAAGCATACTCAAATGAATCACAGTGCTCCAAAAGCGCATTTGAGACAAACCGCCAAAAACGAGTGCAGGGCGTGTGAATATTTGATAGCCATGCCAATATCTGGCGTAATCCTCAACCATAGACTTTACAAAAGGATTTGCGCCCTTTGAATTGGCGAACTCCAGCATTAGCCTGTCGGTGTGATTATCTATGATTATTCCGCCCTTAACGTCCACTTCGGGCAGATTTCCGGCATCCCAAAGGCGGTTAATTCCATCAGTTCGGTTTGCTTCTATCCAGCTTTCGGGTATGGCATAAACTATGCTTAGCAGCAGCCAAAATACAAGGATAATTCCCACATAAAGAATCAGCCACCTTGAACTGGCCTTAAGCAATGCTTTAATTTTGTTGCTCATAAGTATTTGACCTTTCATTTATGGTTTTATTCTTATCTCCCGCACCTTAAGCTCCCTGCTCTCAACAACCTTAATCCTGTAACCAAGGCTTGCAAGGCGTTCAAGGTTGCGCCGATTTTGGCCAATCATTTTGGAGGTCTCGCCCCTGGCAAGCTCTATTGTGCATAGAGTAGCCTTGCTCCCTATTGCCTCAAGCTCATGCAGAGCAGAGCTGTAGTATATCTCGCCCTCGCAAAGCTCCCTGAATGCGGGGTGAAACGCCCCTGCTATGTAGGCCTTGCGGAGGGAGGGCTCGTCCTGCAAGCCCAGCTTGATTACCCTTATGCCCTTATCTTCAAAGTACAGCAGAAGCTGCGCACACAGGCTCACGCACTTATCAAGCCCCATGGGAAGGTACTCACCGCCGTAATACATAGCGGCCATTTGCGTGCCCTTAAGGGTAATTGCAGGGTATATGCGCACTGTATCGGGCTTTAATGCGGCGAGCTGCTGCGCTGTCTGTGCTGCGCCCTCAGGGGTATCCCCGGGCAAATCCACCATCATTTGCAAGCCTAGAGAAAAGCCGTATTCCCGAATAAGCTTAGAGGCCTGCACTACATCCTCGGCGGTATGTCCTCGGTTTGCAAGCTCTAAAACAGAGGGTATCATGCTCTGCGCACCAAGCTCTATTGCTGTTACGCCGTGAGCTTTGAGTATCTCCAAAATCTCTGCATTAATGTAGTCGGGGCGGGTTGATATTCTAATCCCGTCAACCATTCCCGAGGCAATGCAAGCCTTGGCAACCGCAAGCAGCTTGAGCATGTAAGCTCTGTCAATAGCTGTAAAGCTACCGCCGAAAAAGGCCAGCTCGGTGTAATCAGCAGACGCTTGAGCCGCCGTGTGCACAGCCTCCAAAACCTCCGCCTCGCTGGGAACGCCGTCTTCTCTTGCCTCGCCTGAAATGCTGTGCTGATTACAAAATGCACAGCAGTGAGGGCAACCCAAATGTGGGATGAATATAGATATATTCCTATGCTTCATTTAATCAATAACCCATAAGCTGCAAGGCGTCTCTTGCGGCCTGCTGTTCGGCGTCCTTTTTGCTGCGGCCGCCGCCCTTGCCTATCACATTGGAGTTAAGATGCACCTCAACCACAAAGTGTTTATCGTGGTCTGGACCCTCCTCCTTAACAAGGAAGTACTCTATGCGCTCCTCGCTGTTTTGCTGTATGATTTCTTGTAGGGTGCTCTTGTAATCGGTTATTTCGTGCTTCTTGGGTTTTTCAAGCTCCTTGCTTATAAAGCGCAAAACAAAGTCTCTGGCCTTTTCCATGCCGCCGTCAAGATAGATTGCAGCCAAAACCGCCTCAAAGGCATCGGCCAAAATAGAGGGGCGATGACTGCCTCCTGAGCACCTTTCGCCGTTGCCTAAAAGCAGAGCTTTGCCCAACTCCAGCTCAAGAGCAAATTGGCTGAGTGCCTTTTCGCACACAAGAGCCGCACGAATCTTGGTTAGCTCGCCTTCCTTTTTGTTCTTGTAGGTTTTGTATAAGTATTCGGCTGTAATTATGCTAAGCACAGCGTCACCAAGGAACTCCAGCCTCTCGTTGCATGAGCCGCTGCGCTTTTCGTTGGCATAGGAGGAGTGGGTAAGAGCTGTGCCTATAAGCTCTTTATTTTTAAATTTATATCCTATAATTTTTTCTAATTCTTCTAACATAGCACCATGTGCTAGAAAATCCACACACAAACGCCATTAAGGGATATTTGCGGGGCTTCCTGCGTCCTTTCTTACTTTTTATTACAAATTACAATGAACTCTCAATTTCTTCAATAACCTTGCCCTCAGCAAACCTTATTACCTGCCCAATAGCGTTTTTGAAGGTTCTTGCATTGCTTGAGCCATGTGCCTTAAACACGGGCTTTTTAACGCCTATAAAGGGAGCACCGCCGTAGCTGTTTGGGTCCATATCCTTCATGGCGGCTTTTAAATCCTTATAGATTATTGCTGCTGCAAGCTTGTTTTTTGCACTCTTGCTTAGCACACCCTTTATCATGCCCAAAAGTGTAGCTCCTACACCCTCATAGGTTTTAAGTATCATATTGCCTGTAAAGCCATCTGCTACCACAACATCACAAATGCCTGCGGGTAAGTCACGGCTTTCTACATTGCCTATAAAGTTAAGGCCGGAATTCTTAAGCAGCGGGAGCACTGCCTTTTGTAGCTCTGTGCCCTTGGTCTCCTCTACACCTATATTAGCAAGGCCGATTCTGGGCTTTGCTATGCCAAAGGCTCTCTCCATATAAACTGAGCCCATCTTGGCAAATTGCACCAGCATTTCAGGCCGGCATTCTACGTTTGCACCGCAGTCTATAAGCAGGAACTTGCCGTTCTCACTTGGCATAACAGGAGCAAGCGCAGGCCTTTTAACTCCGTTTATACGTTTGACTATAAGTGTAGCACCCATTAGTGTAGCACCTGTGCTGCCTGCGCCAACAAAGCCGTCGCCCTTGCCCTCGGCTAAAAGGCGCATGGCCAGAGCCAGGGAGGAGTTCTTTTTTGACTTCATGAGCTCTTCGGGGTGCTCCTCCATGCCTATAACATCGGGAGCATCTGCAATTTCCATGCCATTAAGTGAAATGGCGTTCTCCTGCGCAACCTTGCGGATAACATCCTCTCGGCCTGTGAGTAAAAGCTCAACGCCAAATTCCTCCACGGCCATAGCGCAGCCCTTTAATATTTCAAGAGGGGCGTTATCGCCGCCAAATGCGTCTACTATTATTTTCATGGCAAAATCTCCTATAAAGTAAGGTTATTTGATTGTTCCACAGCCTCCAACGCCCTCTCTGAAAAGGCCGCATACCGTGCCCGTTTATCCCTGATTGTAAGCTCAAGAGGCGGCATTATGCCAAAGTTTGCCCCCATGGGCTGATAGTCCTTAACTGAGGTATCTATCACATGTGCGGTTAAAGCCCCCAGCATGGTAACAGGAGGCAGCACAAAGGGGGAGAGGCCGCTTAATTTATTTGCTGCGTTAATCCCCGCCAAAAGGCCGGAGGCCGCAGATTCCATGTAACCCTCAACGCCTGTAATTTGCCCTGCAAAATATATGTCAGGATGCTCCAAAAGAGCATAATCAGAGCCAAGCAAGCGGGGGGCATCTAAAAATGTATTGCGGTGCATAACACCGTAACGTACAAACTCTGCATTTGCCAAAGCAGGAATAAGCCCAAAAACCCGTTTTTGTTCGCCGAATTTAAGGTTGGTTTGAAAGCCCACCAGATTGTAAAGCGAGCCCTGAGCGTTCTCCTTGCGCAGCTGCACCACAGCCCAAGGCCTGTGCCCTGTCTTGGGGTCACGCAGACCAACAGGCTTTAGCGGCCCAAAACGCAGAGTATCCTGCCCGCGCTTTGCCATAATTTCAACAGGCATACAGCCCTCATAAACAGCCGGAGCTGCGTCAAACTCGTGCAGGGGAGCGGCTTCGGCACTTATAAGCTCCTTGTAAAAGTGCAAATACTCCTCCTGATTCATGGGGCAGTTGATATAATCATCACCGTTTCCCTTGCCATAGCGTGAGGCCAGGAAGAGCTGCTCTTCAAGCAGACTTTCGGCTGTGACTATAGGTGCGGCGGCGTCATAAAAGCTGAGGTAATCCCTGCCGCAGAGCTGCTTTATATTCTCGGCCAGCTTGCCCTCGGTTAAAGGGCCTGTGGCAACAATTGTTATGCCGTCACGGGGGATTTCCTCCGCAACCTCGCTTATAACAGTGATATTCGGGTGCGCCTTGATTGCAGCAGTAACGGCGGCTGAAAAGCTCTCCCTGTTAACGGCCAGAGCACCGCCTGCGGGAACAGAGCATTCTGCGGCTGCACTGAGCAGCAGTGAGCCTAAACGTCGCATTTCTTCCTTTAACAGGCCTGCGGCGGAATCCACCCTTGCCGCCTTGAAGGAGTTGGAGCAGATAAGCTCTGCAAAGCCTTCAATTTTGTGGGCGGGGGAGAATTTAAGGGGCTTCATCTCAATAAGCCTTACGGGAATGCCCCGTTTGGCTATTTGCCATGCGGCCTCGCAGCCTGCAAGCCCTGCCCCTATAACTGTAACGGTTTTACTCACCCTTATCCTCCGCCTCAATGCTCTTTTTGTCTATGCCCTCATAGCCGCAGCCCTCTGCTTCGCATATAAGCTTGGGAATTTTGCCCTTTTTGCGGAAGAGCTGGCCTCCGCATTGGGGGCAGCGTCCGGCCACGGGCTCGTTCCAAGAGACAAAATCACAGTCGGGATACCTGCTGCAGCCGTAAAATACTCTGCCTCGCTTAGACTTTTTAACAACAGTTTGACCCTCGCCGCACTTGGGGCAGGGGACACCTGTTTCATGCACTATCTTTTTGATGTTCTTGCACTCAGGGTAGCCAGGGCAGGCGATAAACTTGCCAAAACGCCCTGTTTTAATAACCATGCGCCTGCCGCACTTTTCGCAGATAAAGTCTGTCTCTTCGTCGGCGGGCTTCATGCTAATGCCCTCCATGGCCTGCTTTGCATGCTCCAGATTCTTTGCAAAATCGCTGTAAAAATCATCCAGAGTGGCAATCCAATCGTGCTCGCCGCTCTCAACGGCGTCCAGATTTTGCTCCATTTGGGCGGTGAATTTGGGGTTAACCACCTTGGCGAACTGCTCCTTCATAAGCTTGGTGATAAGCTCGCCTATCTCTGTGGGCTTAAGAGCCTTTTGCTCACGTGTAACATACTCCCTTGAGGTTATGGTTGTTATAATAGAGGAATAGGTGGAAGGCCGGCCTATGCCGTTTTCCTCCAGAGTTTTGATTAATGAGGCCTCTGTAAAGCGTGGGGGAGGTTGGGTGAAGTGCTGCAAATCCTTAAGCTCCTTGAGCTTAAGGGGCATATCCTGCTCAAGAGGAGGCAGCGAGCCGCCTTTTTCCTCGCTCTCGTCCTTGCCCTCTACATAAAGCACAGTAAAGCCCTCAAATTTAACGGTGTAGCCTGAGGCCTTAAAGATATATTTTGAACCGGCAGAGATGTCGCAGGAGGTGGTATCCTGTATGCAAACCTCCATTAAGCTGGCGGTAAACCGCTCCCAAATAAGCTTGTAAAGCTTGTATTGGTCGTTGGTGAGGTTGGGCTTTGCCTCCTCAGGTGAAAAGCTTGGCATGGTTGGCCTTATGGCCTCATGGCCGTCCTGTGCCCCTGCCTTGGTTTTAAATACTCGTGGCTTAGAGGGTAGATATTTAGCTCCCCAGCGGTTTTTGATGTATTCCACGGCCTCTGTGCGAGCCTCGTCTGAAATACGCAGGGAGTCTGTTCTCATGTAGGTAATCAAGCCCACAGCACCCAGACCCTTAACATCAACGCCCTCATACAGCTCTTGAGCCAGCTTCATAGTCTTTTTAGACTGGAAGCCCAGCTTGCGTGAGGCCTCCTGCTGCAAGGTCGAGGTGATAAACGGGGGCGCAGGCTGCTTTTTTCTTGTGCCTTTTTTGATAGAGGCTATTTTGTAATCAACGTTGTTAAGCTCTGCAAGTATAGAGGCGGCCTCTTCTGCGTTGGATATTTTAATCTTTTCATCGGCAGTGCCGTAAAAGGAGGCCTCAAAGGACTTTTTAGAGCCCTTGGGGAAGAGCTTTGCGTCTATGCTCCAGTATTCCTCGGGAGTAAAGGCACGGATTTCATCCTCTCTTTCAACAATAAGGCGCAGAGCCACAGACTGTACACGTCCTGCTGAAAGCCCTCTGCGTATCTTTTGTGAAACAAAGGGGCTTAGCTTATAGCCTACTATTCTGTCCAGAATGCGGCGGCATTGCTGTGCGTTTACCAAATCTAAATCTATAGTGCGGGCATTTTCCATGCCGCCCAGCACGCCGCTCTTGGTAATCTCGTTAAAGGTAACTCTGTTCTTTTGGGTTAAATCAAGCCCTAAGATATACGCCAAATGCCAGGAGATAGCCTCGCCCTCTCTATCTGGGTCAGTTGCCAGATAGACAGTGTCGCTCTTCTTGGCAGCCTTTTGCAGCTTTTCAACAAGCTCCTCTTTGCCTTTTATGATAACATACTTAGGGGTAAACTTCTTTTTAACATCAACACTTAAACGGGTAGGGGGTAAGTCCCTAACATGCCCCATAGAGGCCACAACCTCATAATCAGAGCCTAAATACTTTTTTATAGTCTTAGCCTTTGCAGGTGACTCAACAATGACAAGCTTAGACATATCTCATTCCACCTTTTTAATAATCAATTGCATATTTCTGTTAACCTTAGCCTCGTAGGGGCAGACACATAGGTCTGC
>JAISYX010000026.1 GCA_031269595.1 Oscillospiraceae bacterium | reverse complement strand
ACTGTCCAAAGTCTGCAAGCTATTTTATCCACAACAAGGAAAACCCTTGTAAACTTTATTATACGCTTTCTGGGGTTTTCCTGCAATTAGTATTAATACATATTATTTGGAGGAATTTAAAAAAATGGAAGAAAAATTAATTGAACGTGTTGAATCTGTTCGAGATTCTTTGTATATGCTCCATGGTTTTTTGTTAGCTCGTACTTTTCTTGAAGTATATGAAGATATATCTTTACCTCATTATGATTGTGGTACTAATTATGCTTTAACTGCTTATTGTGAAATTGTCGAGGGTGGTTATATTCAATATCATAATGATTTGTTGAATGGTGTTAAATGGTTGTGTGAAAGTGTTGGCGTAAAATTTGTAAAATAGTTTGAAAAAATTGTTTTGTGTTTTTGGGTCGAGAGGTGAGAGGGGGGACAAGTCCCCCACGCCTTGGCGGGGGCTGTCCTCTCTCTCCTTACTTATTATTCTATAGTGTACATTTAGTTTAGTAGAAGTTGGGGTATAGTATTACCCCAAACTTCTGATACATGATACAAATACCCTCAAAGCCTTGATACTCTAAGCTTAATTTTGTATCACTCCATTGATACAACCTCTGATACAAAATTAACTTCTGATACAACTATTAGTCAACTTTTGATACAAAACTTAATCAACTTCTGATACAAATTTAAAAAAGGTGGTGAAATTATTGCAAAATATTCCTGATGGTAATTGTCGTTCTTGGTTCTGTGTTTTTAATAATCCTCGTGAACATGGATTTAAAGGAACTGAACAAGAAATATGTGATGCAGTTGCTGATTTATGGTTAATGGATAACCCACAACGTACTTGTGCCGTTATTTATTGTGTTTCTGCTGACGGGTTAGAACACTGTCATGTTGTCCTTGAAGATACAAAAACAATGCGTTTTTCTACTGTTAAAAAGGTCTATCCATCTATGCATATTGAACCCACTAAGGGCAACAAAGAACAGGCCGAGGACTACATAAACAAACGTGGTAAATGGGAAGAAAAAGGCGAAAAGGTTCTTGCTAAAACACAACATGGAGAAATTAAAGGTGTACAAGGTCAAAGGCGTGATATTGAAATAATTAGTGAAATGCTTGAAGCTGGTAAAACACCTAGAGAAATATTAGAATTAAGCTTTGGGAACTATCGTTATGAAACTTCAATTCGTAAGGCTTATTTTGCAAAACGTGACAAAGAAACCCCGTTCATGCGTGATTTAGAAGTATATTATCATGTCGGCGAAAGTGGTTCAGGAAAAAGTTATACATCACAAAAATTAATTAATGAATATGGCGAATACAAATTATTTGTTATGAGCAATTATGAAAATGGTTTATTTGATGGCTATAACGGTGAACAAATATTATTTATGGATGAATTCAGGGGGCACATGAAATTTAGCTTGTTTTTAAAAGTTATAGATGTATACAAAGGTGAATTCCCTGCCAGATACAGCAATATTAAAGGCTTATGGAATCAAGTACACATTACAAGTGTACTACCTCCAGAAGCTCTATACTCCAATATGGTAAAAGAAAACCAACACATTGATAGTATTCAACAATTAAAACGCCGTATTACATATGTGGTATATCATTACATAGATGAAGACGGTAAATATCAAGCCTTTCATCTTCCAATGTCTGAATATACGGACTATGAAACATTAAAACTTTTAGCAATTGAAGCTTCACAACCTGAACAAACTGCATTTGATTTCTTTGGTGAATAGGTGGAATTAAAACGTGTCTACAATTGATTGGGAAAAGCGATACAAATACCTTAAGCAGCAGATTTTAGAATATTTTTATTGCCGTCTATGTCGTATTGAAAATGATGATATTTTATTCTATAACTATTTCTGGGTACGCAAATATGAACTTGATGAACTTGATTACTTCGAGTATTTCATCAGTTTGTCACGTAAAAAGGAGCTTCAAAAGGTAAGAAATGATATTCTTGAATATCTGCGTCAAGCGGAAACTGACATATAGCTAATTTGTGCAAACTAACCGTAAAACCAATCAAAGGTAAAAGCTGTATTGTAAACTCTCCCCGTAATTGCGCAAAATATTCATTTTGCGCAATTGTAACATAAAAAACACCTCCTGTCAATCCCCCTCCACAACAAATATAAAATCTAAGTTGACTTTTTCCCGTTTTTAATTTAAAATAGAATAAGTTATATCGGTAGATTTTAGTGTTAAAGGGGAATTGTTTATGCTTAAAGCTGCACGCAAAAATTATCATTGGCTTATCTTAGCTGTATTTGTACTCCTTTCCTTGATTTTCAACCATTTTGTTTACATGTCCTTTGATGATTTTCAATATTCACTGGTGCTCAAATTTTCTGATACCCCGCAGCACTTTTTTGATTTTCATGTGCATCATTACATGTATCAAAACGGGCGTGCATTGATACACTTTATTGTTACTTTGCTGGCATTTCAAGGCGGACAGGCTCTATGGAGGCTCTACAACCCATTTTTGCTTGCTTTGTTAATGGTATTGATTGCAAAGAGCTTTACTAAAACCACACATGATTTTAAACGGGCACTTGCGGTTTGCTGTGTTGTTTTTACAGGTATAGGCGGTGCGCTTGCTATACATGCCCCCTATCAAATGGTCACCTCATTTAACTATACTTATCCGGCTCTGCTGCTATTTGCGAATATATGCCTTATTAACAAAGCTAATTTAGCCTGGGACTATGCACAAAAGCCTTTAAAAAAATGGGCCTTTCGCATTGCGGTAGTATTAATGGGCTTATTGATAGGCGCAAGCATGGAGCAGTATGCACTTATGGCTATAGGCTACATCGTGCTGTATATTTTATTTAAATGCATCCCCTATTTTGGGGAGACAAAGACCAAGCTAAGCTTTTTTGAAGGGCTTAAAGCCACTCTGAAAGGCCTTTTGAAGATTCGTAAGCTGATTTACATAAGCCTGTTATTAAATATAGGTGGCTTTTTAACCGTATTTTTAGCCCCAGGGAATTTCCATCGTATGGTTGTTCACAGGGATGTCAGCAAATTCACAAATTTTGTCGCAGCCACTACTGTATTTTTAAATACTAAGTCAACAATAGTTTATACCTTTATTTTGCTTTGCTGCCTGTGCGCATGGATGTTCAGCATCAAATTTAAAAACCGATATGCACTGTGGTTTCATAGACTTTGGGCAGTCTGCCTTATTTTGGGCTGGTGCTTTAACGCCTTTCTTACCCTTAATACCCTAGGCATAAACAACCGCTCTCATATAATTATAAGGTTGCTCTTCCAAGGCTCAGATTTGGCCTTTTTAGCTGCACTTGTCTACATACCTATTCTGCTACTGTTAAAATATAAGCGCACAGTATACATTGTCTCTGCAATTTTGGCTCTTGGCTCGCTCTATATGCTTGTATTCGCCGCCGTGGCAGAATATAGGATACTAATGCCCTGCCTATACGGCCTTTTCCCCTTTATTTATTTAACAGCCGCCGAATTTGTCAAAAAGCCCATCTTTAAGCCCTTGGCGGCAGTTATTTGCGTTTTGACACTGGGGATGTATTCGTTTACCTTGCATGGTTTATATAAAAATTATAAGGTTAACGAGATTAACATGCAAAGAGTGGCAGAATATAAGAGGAATCCGCCTGCGGATAAGGTGCTCGTATTTCTGCCCACGGCAGATGATGAGACCCAAGGCTTTTCAATTAACAGGATAGACGGAGCATATGCATCTCTTGACGGGCACAGAGGCTACTTCTTAACCCTTAATGATATTCCCGATGCAAAGCTATATTATGAAGATAAAAACGGCGAGTTAATCGAAATGGAAATTGAGCAGCCCAGAAAAGAAAATTACTAATTCAAAACTGTAGGAGGTGGCATTGTGAACCCTGAACCCAGTGGCGGTTACGACCGAAGTAGAAGCTCAAAATTGAATGTTAGGGTGCGCAATGCTGCGTTTTTGTGCACCTGATAAAGGAGTGCGCTTATGATAAAATACTATAAAACTGAAAATTCCCGCATACACCAAATTGACGAATGCGAGCACAACTGCTGGATTAATGTTGTCAGCCCCGACGAGGACGAGATTGACTCTCTTATTAAACGGTTCAATTTAGAGCCGGACTTTATCCGTGCAGCCTTAGATGAGGAGGAATCCTCCCGTATTGAAAACGAGGACGGCACCACACTCATCATCATTGACATACCCTATGTTGATAAAAAGGGCGGCAATATAGTCTATTCCACCATGCCTATAGGTATTATAGTAACCAAAGAAAACGTTATAACCGTCTCATTTAGAGAAAATATGATACTCAGCGAATTTGCCCAAGGCGTTGTTCGCAATGTAAACACAGAATATAAAACACAGTTTGTGCTTTATATCATATTAAGGGTTAGCTCCAGATATTTGCAGTATCTAAAGCAAATTGACCAGATGTCCAACTACCTTGAGCACGAGCTTCGCATTTCTATGAAGAACAAGGAGCTAATAGGTCTGCTGGATATTAACAAATCGCTGGTTTACTTTTCAACCTCCCTTAAAGCCGACGAAATCACCCTTGAAAAGATGATGCGGGGGCGTCTTATCCGCCTATATGAGGAGGATCAGGATTTGCTTGAGGATGTGCTTATTGAAATCCGCCAGGCCATTGAGATGTCAGGCATTTATTCAAACGTGCTCTCGGGAACTATGGATGCCTTTGCCTCGGTTATATCCAATAACCTTAATATAGTTATGAAGGCCTTGGCGGGCATTACCATTGTTATTTCTGTCCCCACCATTATTTCAGGCCTTTACGGCATGAATATAATCAACGGTATCCCGGGCGATAAGGTCTGGTGGATACCCACCCTTATAACCCTTGGAGGCATGGCTGCTGCGGCCTACTTCCTTAAAAAGAAGGATATGCTCTAACTTAGCGGATTAGCGCATAATATACAAATAAGCAACACATTTAGGAGGTAAATTATGACCTGTAAAAACTGCGGTGGATATTCACCCGAAAACAGCACCTATTGCATGACCTGCGGCGCAAGCCTTAGAAGTGATACCCCTGAGATTTCCTCTGTGGAATCCATACCCTCTGTGGTTTATGAGCCTCCGGCTGTCACCATTCCGGAACCTCCCTCTGCGGATTTTACTCCGCCCACTCCCCTTCCCACGGCCGCACCTCAAACACCCTACGCTCAGCCAAGCTATGCCCCGCCTTATGCTCAGCCTAATTCACCTGTTTACACTTTGCCTCAGGGCTCTCCCTATTATCAGCCGCCTCAGCAAACCTTCTATCAAATCCCACCCTCTGATTTAGAGCCTACCAACGGTGCGGCTATTGCCTCCCTGATTTTAGGTGCGGCTTCTATTGTTTTCTGCCTTTTGGCTATTACGGGCATTCCTGCCATAATTTGCGCCATTGTGGGGCTGAGCACCAAGAAGACCTCAAAGGGCAAGGGCTTTGCTGTTGCAGGGCTTATTACGGGCATTATATCTATACTTGCTACAATAGCTGTAGTTTTTGCAATAATATTTGCGGTTAAAGAAGCCAAATCTACATCTACCCCATATAATTTTAGCTCTTATAACTATGATTACGATTATGATTACGACTACGATTTTGACTTTGCCTACGATTACAGCAGCTACAATTCATTTTATTCAACAGAATCTTACGCAGCTGTTGACGCAAACAAATACGAGGTTCTAAGCGGCTTTGAGCAGCTTAATCCTCCCCAAAAGGGTGAAGAGATTGCCGTAATTAACACCAGCGAGGGCATTATAAAGGCCAGACTTTTCCCAAAACAAACACCTCTGGCCGTTGCTAATTTTAAGGGCTTGGCCCAAAACAAGTACTATGACGGCATTACCTTCCACCGTGTGATTAATGATTTTATGATTCAAGGCGGCGACCCTAAGGGCACAGGCACGGGCGGCGAAAGCCTGTGGAAAAAAAATTTTGAAAACGAAATAGACCGTGGGCTTTATCATTTTAGAGGAGCTTTGGCTATGGCAAATGCCGGTAAAGATACTAACAGCAGCCAGTTCTTTATTGTTCAGGCTAAAAATGCTGATACTTCAAGTAAAGATATTTTAGATGAAAATCTTGTGCAAAAATACAAGGAGCTTGGCGGAACACCGTGGCTGGACGGGGATTATACCGTGTTCGGTCAGGTTTTTGAAGGCGTGAATGTTGTAGATTCAATTGCCGCTGTAGCAACAGATTCAAGCGATAAGCCTTTAGATAAGATAGTAATAAACACAATCACCATAGAAAAGTATTAAAAAGGAGCTGTTAAATATGAGATGTTCAAAATGCGGAGCCGAGGTTAATTCCAATGTTTTTTTCTGTCCAAGCTGCGGCACAACGGCATTCGATTCCTCCACTGTAAGCGAGCCGCTTAAATATGAGGATTCGCTGGCCTATGTGCTGTCTGAGACACCTGCCCCTGTTATCGAGCCAGACCCTGTAGTGCCTGATTATGCCGAACCTCCTCAATCCACTGAGCCTATAACTCAAAACCCCTATGCCCCGCCCTATGTGCAAATTGCGGCTAATCAAGTTGCTCCTGCTGCAAATAATTCGCCCTATCAGGCTGTTCCTATTGCAGACTTGCGCATGTATGAGCCTGCTAACGGCATGGCAATTGCCGCCTTTGTGCTGGGGATAATTTCTATGGTCGGCTTTTGTTTTTGTAGTACTATATTGTCACTGGTTTCTACGTTACCACTTTCTATATTGGCAATTATATTTGGCGGTATAGGCTTAGGCACAAAAAAGACCTCCAAGAGCAAGGGCTTTGCAGTTGCAGGGCTTGTTTTGGGCATTATCTCCCTATTGCTTGGTGTTGTTCTGGTTGTTATTTTCCTGTTTTTTGCGTTTGGCTCTTCAGATGTTGAGTTTAGCAACCTTAATGAAGCCTTCTCGTTCTTTGAGTAGTTATACCGTTAATTTTCTATAAAATATTTTTAATTGGAGAATACGACAATGAGATGTTCAAAATGCGGAGCCGGGGTTAGCACCAATGTTTTTTTCTGTCCAAGCTGCGGCACAACGGCATTTGATTCCTCCACTGTAAGCGAGCCGCTTAAATACGAGGATTCGCTGGCCTATGTGCTATCTGAGACGCCTGCCCCTGTTATAGAACCAGACCCTGTAGTACCCGATTATGCCGAACCTCCTCAACCCACTGAGCCTATAGCTCAAAACCCCTATGCCCCGCCCTATGTGCAAATTGAGGCTAATCCTGCTGCTCCTGTTGCAAATAATTCACCTTATCAGGCTGTTCCTATTGCAGACTTGCGCATGTATGAGCCTGCTAACGGCATGGCAATTGCCGCCTTTGTGCTGGGGATAGTTTCTATAATCGGTGTTTGTCTTTGTTATTTTACAATCTCACCGCTCTCTATATTGGCAATTATATTTGGCGGCATAGGCTTAGGCACAAAAAAGACATCCAAGGGCAAGGGCTTTGCAGGCGCAGGGCTTGCTTTGGGCATTATCTCACTATTGATTTGTGTGCTGGTTGTTATTTCCCTGTTTTTTGCGCCTAGCTCTTCAGACGCGTTCGTTGATAGCTATATTAGCGGCTTGCTATAAAATATTTAGTAAAAATAATATGAAAGGTAGAGCGCAGGCGCAGCAATTATTTTTTAATAGATTTTGGTGTGCGGGCTCTCTAAACACATGGTGTTTACAACAATGAAATGTCCAATTTGCG
>JAISYX010000002.1 GCA_031269595.1 Oscillospiraceae bacterium | reverse complement strand
AAAGGTGCGATTGTCCTTCGCAACGCCGCCCCACTGCCCGTGTTTTCCGGTCATGAGCGGTTCGAGAACACCCCAGATTTTATCTGAAATGTCATGACGATGGTAAGATGCAAGTTTTGAGTCCATTAGAATACCTCTGTTTTCTTACCATTATAACACAATTCTTCTAACTTGTAAAGTCGTGTAGACACGCTCTAGGGAAGCTAAGACCAGATTCTGCAATCAAACGGTGTGTATCGGGTCTTGGAATGGCGAATAGCTGCTTCAAAGTCCAGTTGAGCATACCCGACGCCATAAGTGTAACGGTCACAGGGAAGCCCACCCTCCACCGTAGCTTGGGGATAGCAAAAAGCAAGAGCGCAATTGGCACATATACAAACCACTCGCTGATGCTCGTGATGATTTTTAAAATAATGGTTAGCGCAGGATTTTCCAGCGAATGTGATGCCTCTGAGAGGGAGTTGTTCAGCGTGTCCAAATACCCTGAAACCGTCAGAATTGCTGTTAAAGCAAAAACCACAAGTGAGAACCCTGCGGCAATATTAATTTTTTTAGACATATTGAGCCTCCTGTTAAACTGCCGAAAAAAATAATCCGGGGATTAAAAACGAAAGCACCGACATAATTATTCCTGCGCCAAGAACCCCAAGAGCAATAGCCGGAAATGATTTCTTGATTTGCAAGTCCATCAATGCCGCAATTATTGCGCCTGTCCACGCTCCGGTACCAGGCAATGGAATAGCAACAAACAGAAATAAACCAAGCACCTGATATTTTTGTATGCTCGCTGACTTTGCGTGGGCGTGGTTTTCTATTTTCTTCACAAGCTTCTTTGTATATTTGAATCTCTCCAAAAATTTAAGTATTCTGCGAATAAAAAGCAGAATAAACGGCACGGGCAAAATGTTCCCTAAAAAACAAACGATAAAGGCCACGATAAAGGGAACGCCCCGTGCAGCGGCGTAGATAACACCGCCTCTAAGCTCTATAACAGGCAACATAGACATAAAGAATGCAACTATTTCATCTATCATCAAATCTGCTCCTTTTCGGTGTATTTCCGCCGCAAGCGGCGGGATGAACTCCCTTGCGGCGGTGTCTTTGCCAGTGTCTTATTTGACATCTTGCCAGCCCGCACACCATGCGCATCAGGGTTGTTTTGCCTGCGTCATTTTCTCCTATAAAGCCGCAAATATCGCCCTTGCCAACCTTGATTGACACATAATCAATGGCCATCTTCCCTGAGAAATCTTTGGATGTCGCTTTTGTTTGAAGAATGTACTCCATTATTTCCACTATCTTTCTGATTGATGAAATGCCGATTTTCAAATGATTCGACTATATAATACCCCATCTTCCTAAACTCATCTTAAAATGCAGTTAAACTGTTTTTAAACTTTTCTTAAACTAAAAAAGCTCCACCTGCACAGGTGAAGCCGCTTAAAATCTAATTTTATACCTTAAACCTATACCCCGCACCCCACACTGTTTGAATATACTTTGGGTTTGCAGGGGCATCCTCAATTTTTTCTCGGAGGCGGCCAATGTGAACCGCAACGGTGGCGTTATCGCCCATGGCATCAAAGCCCCATATCCGCTCATACAGCGTTTCCTTGCTGAACACAATGTCCATGTTGGTGACAAGGAAGAGCAAAAGCTCATATTCTTTGTTCTTAACATCCACTTCCTTTTCCCGCACAAAAACCCTGCGAGCACCTGTTTGTATGAGGATATTGCCTGCCTGCATCTCGGCGGTGATGCGCTGCCCCGATTGCTTCAAGCGTTCATACTGCGCTAAATTGGCCTTGACGTGGGCAATTAGGACATTGGGCGAAAATGGCTTTGTGATATAGTCGTCTGCGCCGAGGCTTAAGCCCTTTATCATATCAATATCCTCCCCTTTGGCCGTTACCATGAGGATAGGAATATCCAGTGTTTCTCGGAGCTTTCGGCAAACTGCAAAGCCGTCTGTCCCAGGCATCATTAAATCAAGAAGCACAAGGTCATACTGGCCGTTTAAGGCCATTTGAATCCCTTTATCGCCCGTGCCTGCAATTTCTGCCTCAAAATCGTTGACGGCCAGATAATCCCGCTCAATCAAGGCAATTTGCGGGTCATCCTCTACAATTAAAACCTTTTTCATTTCGTCGCTCCCTCTCGCACAGGAATCTTTATAACAATACGCAGCCCGCCCTCGGTGCGGTTTTTGGCATAAATGCTGCCATTCATGCGCTCAAGCATTTTGACGGCAATGGCAAGCCCTAAGCCGCTGCCTTGTTGGGGGTTATTTCTGGAGACATCGCTGCGATAAAATACGTCAAAGAGCTTTGGCAGTGCATCCGGCTGAACCCCCGCCCCATTGTCGTCAAAGATAATTTGCACCGTGTCGGCATTGACTTCGCAATGAATCACAGCCTCGGCGGAGGCTTTGCCGCTGTACTTTGCACTGTTGTCCAGTATATTGGTGAACACGCTGCGAATCTGCACCGGATCGGCAGTTACCGTGACCGCTTCCGGCAGTTCATTCAGCCGTACTGTAAGCCCTTTTGCGGCATAGTCCTCTTGAGTGACATTTACAAAATCGGTGATTTCCCTGCCAATGTCCAGTGTTTCAAGATTTACAGGGTAATTCCCTGTGTCCATCTTTGAAAAGAGAAAAAGCTGCGAAACCATCTTGCTGATGTCGTCCGTTTTGGTTTTGATTGTCTGCAAATACTCCCGCTGCGCCTCAGGTGTAACGGCAACGCCGTCAATCAGCCCCTCCACATATGCTTTGATAGATGTCAGCGGGGAGCGCAAATCGTGGGAAATCCCTGCAATCAGTTCTTTTCGGCTCTGCTCATTTTTGAGCGTTTCCTCCACAGAGCTTTTAAGCCGAACTGCCATGTCGTTAAAATCCTCGCACACCGGCTGAAATTCATCCGGCCCATCATATTCAATGCGGTGGTCAAGGTTGCCGTTTTTGATTTGGCGGACGCCCTGTGACAGCATCTCCAGCGGCTGCTCGATTTTGCGGAACACAAACTTGGTTAAAAATCGGTTGGTAAAATAGGTGATTGCTACCACGCCCGCCATAAAGAGCAAGGCAAGCATGGCAATCTGTGCCCGCATGGATTCGATAGATTCGCCGAATTGCTCCTTGTTTAATTCCTCCGCCTGCTGAATAATATCGTACAGCGAACCGTGAAACATAACGTTTACTACCCCATAGGCAATGAGCATGGTGAACAGCGCAAGGATGATAGGTATGACTATCATAAGAATATTGGATATGAAAAGCCGTTTTTTTATTGTCATGGCAATAACGCCTCCCTTACCATATCAGCATATCACGCAAAGTTAAACTATTTATAAAATGGAGATAAACTGTTTTACAAATCATTAGCTATACCGCAGCTCACGCTGCGAATACAGCACCATGCCCGCAACCGTCAGTATCACCGCAACGCCTGTCATAATCACAAACGGCACAGCATCAAATCTATCAATCGGGCAGTCCGGCAATGCGCCGAAAGCAGTGATTTTTACAAATGCATCCGGCAAATCGGCAAGCCGCCCGATGTATACCGCAAAAAATGACAGTCCGAAATATACCCATACAAGCGAGGTCCGCTTGGGCAGCAGTCCCGTAAGCAGAACGGCAAGCCCCGCAAGCAGCCATATTCCCGGCAGTTTTATGATGCCGGCAATTATAATGTCCGCAAGCGCAAACGGTTCACTCATAACGGAGCGTATCGCAAGCCATAGGCCAAAAGACAGTGAAAGTTGTAGGAGAACTGAAAGACATACACCGATTGCGATATACGGAATGAATTGTCCCGTTTTTGACACGGCTTTCGCATAAACCGGCTCCAAGCGGTTTTTCTTTTCCTCAGAGCGCAGCTTCAACACGCAGTTAATCACGGGAATTGCCGCAACGTTCGCCATAATCAGCGTAATGTAGGTCATGAAACTGAGCATCATATCTCCGCCCGCACCCGCTGCGATGATTTTTTGAATCATCTCACTGCCGCCGATAAAGGATTCAAAATCTCCAAAAACCGAGCCATACATCAGTCCCACCACGAACATGATGATGCCCCATGCAATTGAGGTGTTTTTCGTCAGCCGCCAAGCCAGCCCAAAGGGGGAGGACAGCATTTGATTTGCGTGGGCGCATCCTTTTCTCTGCGGAAGCAATCCTGCACCGAGGTCACGTACGGCGTTTAAGCAAATGGCAATCACCGCAACAACGAACGTTTCCGCAAGTATAATGAATATAGGATAAATTTGATTGCCCGCAAACGGCAAGGTTTTGAACACGATAGCAAGCGGCGAGATATACGACAACACACCGCCCTGCACATTGCCCATTGCGGCAAGCATATAAAGTACGCCGAGGGTGAGAAAACTGCCGCCAATGACGCTGCGTGAGGTGGAACAAAGCTGCGAGACAAGCATGGCGATCGCTGAAAACAGTAAGCCAACCACACAGAAAATCGTGCCGAGCAATAGGCAACCGCCTATGGTCATGCTCTCGATTCCGTAGGCGGCAAGACCGATGGCACAGAGCAAGCCAATCGCCACATTAGCGAGAACCGCCACGGATAATGTAGAAGACAGAATCGCCCCCCGACCGACAGGCAGCGAACGCAAAACCTCAATTTTGCCATCCTCCTCGTCACGCCGCATGTGGCGTGACACAAGGAAAAAATTCATCACGCCAATTAGGATCAAAATCCACACTGCCATCATTTGTGTGTACATCACGCCGTAGGTGTACGGCTCGGCATACAGTGGCCCACAGAGGGCAATCATCGCAGGATTTTTCATCGTTTCGGCGTACATGGCAAGGTCTGCGGGAGACTGCGCAATTTGCGTGAACAACGGTGCGCATATCACCGTAAAAAACACAATACCGACAATCCACAGGGGCAAGAAAATGCGGTCACGGCGCAAGGCGAAGCGAAATAATGCGCCTGTGTTTGTGAATCGTTTCATTATCAACCCTCCTTCACGCCGTAATGGCTCAGAAAAAGCTCCTCCAACGTCGGCGGCGTGACGGAAATATGTTTGATCCCTGCATTTGCGAGAACGCTCATTACCGCACCGATGGCATCGCTGTCAACGTGAAACGTGACCTCTCCCGCAGTTTCTGACACATCAAACACGCCACCCATATCGCTCAGCTGCGGGATAGGCTTTTCGGTTTCCACCGTTACGTTGTTCCGTGACAGATGCCGCAATTCACGGAGCGTTCCCGTATCAATGATTTTACCATTTCGGATAATGGAAAGCCTATCGCAGAGCTTTTCAACCTCGGAAAGAATGTGGCTGGAGAGCAGAACGGTTTTGCCTTCGCTTTTCACTTTTGCCACACACTCTTGAAAAACAAGCTCCATCAGCGGGTCAAGTCCACTAGTTGGCTCGTCGAGAATGTACAGGTCTGCAGCAGACGCAAAAGCCGCCACGAGAGCCACTTTCTGCCGATTCCCCTTTGAGTATGTGCCAGACTTTTTTGTCGGGTCAAAGTCGAATTTCTCAATCAACTCCTCCCTGTATTTCTTGTCGCTCCCGCACCGCAAACGTATAAACAAGTCGATGATTTCACCGCCTGTCAGATTATCCCACAGGTTCATATCGCCAGGTACATAGGCGATTCGTTTGTGGATGTCCACAGCGTCACGCCATGCATCCTGCCCGAAGATGGAAGCCTTGCCAGAAGCCGCTTTTAACGCACCGATGAGGATACGAATCGTAGTGCTTTTGCCTGCACCGTTTGGCCCGATAAAGCCGTAAACCTCTCCTTGCTCTACAGCGAGATTCACCCCGTCGAGTGCCTTGACTTTGCCGAAAGTCTTAACCAAGCCCTCGGCTTTAATGACTGTGTTTGACATATAGTTAGTCTCCTTTTATTTGTATAATCCGCACCGCAGCGCATCCATGTATTTGTCTAAATCCTCTGATATATGATTCCAACTTTCCTCGTTGATACCGACAATCCCGCCAAAAAGCACCTTGTCAGAAAATTTTTCACACACCCAAGCGATAATTTCGGCGGCGACAGTTTTCTCTAAATTAACTCTAAGCAGACTGTCATCAAGCAAATCGCACACAATGTCAAAATAATTGTTTGATATTGAAGTCATTTGCTTGCGCTGCTCCCGCAAACTGTCAGGCAAATTCGTGTTCCAAGCGGCAATCAAAAAATTCGTTTCCTTTGGAAATGTCAAGCAAACAGCAATTTTGTGCTGAACAATCCCCTTGATGATGGCGAACACATCGCCCTGCTCAGAAGGCAAGGCAGATAGAGCCTTATGCGCAATGCGCCGTGCGGATTCTATCATCAGAAATTTGTACAAACCCTCCTTGCTGCCAAAATAGCGAAACAGCAAGCCTTTGCTGATTCCTGCCTTTTTTGTGAGGGCGTTTGTGGATGCTTCGCCATAGCCTTTTTCGAGAAACTCATCGTAAGCCGCTGTAAGTATGCGCTCCCTCTTTTCCTCATCAAGCTTTATAAAGTGTGCGTATACATCGTCACTGTCCAAGTCACTCTTTAAGGCGGTTAAAATGTCAGCCTTTGTTTGACCAGTATTCATGGGGGCTACCTCCTGCAATGCCATTTGACCGATTGGTCAAATATATTATAGCACCTATTGACCGCGCGGTCAATAGGTGCCGGAAAATTTCGTCTAATAAAAAATCTTGATATTACGTCCGATCAGTCGTATAATTAATGTACAACGATGGGAAGAGGATTATACAAACACCAGTGCCGCCCTTTTTTCGTTTTATCATTTCTTCTCTCCGTGTCACTTTTTCAACCGTGTGCTTATGATGTTGCCTATATACTACTGGGTGATGAAAAGAAAAATAGGCGGTTCGTTATGCCGACAACAACGGCAACTGCCGCCAGACAAGCAAAATTAGTGCAGCTGGAAGGATTGAATATGGGACATTTTGGATTTTCGTACATCGGCTTAATATTTATGATTATGCTTCAAGTGCCTAACATTCTGTGGGCAAAACATACGCAGGAGGGTTACGATCCATCGGGCGAAAACAAGGTGCTTCTTGTGTTCGAGCGTATCGGTCAGGTGCTTTGCACGGCTGCGGTGCTGCTGTTTAGCGACACCAATCCGCACCGTTTTGAGCCGTGGCTTGGCTGGCTGATTTTATCTGCGGCATTGATGATACTCTACGAGTGCTATTGGGTGCGGTATTTCCGTAATCCAACGCTAAAAAATTTCTATCGCCCGTTCCTTGGCATACCTCTGCCCGGCGCAGTCTTGCCGGTGGCAGCTTTTCTGCTTATTGGCATATACGGCAAGCTGATTTGGCTGATTGCCGGATCCGTCATCCTCGGTATTGGGCATATCGGAATCCACATGGGACATACGAAATGAAAGCTGTCAGACAAGCCGATTGATTATACCCTGATCGCCGACATTATGCGGTAAAGATTGGAGAATTTTGTGATGCTAAAGCGAAACGAAAATTGCCCCTGCGCCAACAAATCCTGTCCTCAACATGGCCTATGTGAAGCTTGCAACAAGGCACATCACGGGAAAACCTTTTGTAAAAGCCCCAGATGGAAGCAGAGGCTTGTGCGGTTCTTTTGCGGGAAGAAGGAGGCCAGTGCATGACAGAAAAACTCCGCTGCCCTTGGGGCGATACGACCGACGATCTTATGCGCAAATACCATGACACCCAATGGGGTAAGCCCTGCCATGATGAGCGTGAATTGTTTGAGATGTTGATACTGGAGGGCGCACAGGCAGGGCTTTCATGGTCGTGCGTTCTGAATAAACGAGAAAACTACCGAACCGCCTTTGACAATTTTGATGTAGTGAAAGTTGCGGCATACGGCAAGGACAAATTTGTTGAACTGCTCCAAAATCCCGGCATCATCCGCAACAAGCTAAAAATTTACGCTGCTGTTACAAATGCGCAGTGTGTTCTGCATCTTGGCGGATTGGATAAATTCCTGTGGAGCTATGTGAACGGGCAGCCCATCATCAACCATTGGGAACGGCAGGCGGAACTGCCTACAAACTCAACCCTGTCGGACACAATCAGCCGTGACATGAAAAATCTGGGTTTCAAATTTGTCGGCAGCACAATTATTTACAGCTATTTGCAGGCTGTAGGGCTCATCAACGACCACATAGTGCAGTGCGAGTTTAGAGGTATTTGAAATGGGCAACGAACGTATATACAAAATGTCGTTTCCTGCCTCTATCCGCTGCTGGTGCAAAAGGTGGAGCGCAAGGGTCGCACCAAAGCTCACGTTTGCGGACAGATGGTATATGTTTTATCAATTTACACCAAAGATGTGGGTTAACGGGGTCTATGATGAATACGATGGCGGCAAATGGCATTTGGACAAGAAAGATAATTGAAGCCCCCGTTGAACAGCTAACGCTCCATGAATCCACCTTTGACGAGGTAAAGGAATACTGTGTATAATAAAGCTGCGAGCCCCTATTATTTCTTGTCACCTAAAACTCGAAAACTTAATGAAGCTATTCTGAGATATTAACCTCTTGTACGATAGTAGGGAAATCGTGTACTGATGCACTGAAAATATATCGCATTGTTGTTAATAACTTTGTTGCTATGGCATTCATTAGATTTAGTCACCCCAACAGAACGACAAATTAACCGATAACTACGATTCTCTCACTACGGCTGGAAAGCTGAAGATATTGACCTGTCTCCATATTTTTAATATAATATTCTCCTGGCTCAACCTCTGCCGGAGAAATAATCCAATTTTGGTTAGCATTATCCAGCCCTTGCCATATTTCAAGCCCTGCACCCGCAGCCGTTGGAAATTATTTGCTATCATTCACAGCAAGCTGTGGAAAAGTCGCCAAAAGCTTTTTCTGAGCTTGCCCTGCTGTGCGGGAGTTTGACTAAATACGGCATTGCTCCTTGTTATCCTTATGAGTTGGAAATTGCAGACGAAGCTGCAAAAACCGCTTTAGAACGTGCAGGCGTAGTATCAAAATTTGTCGTGAGCAAAATTTAAGTATAGAGGATTTACTATGAAAAAATTTACCTTACCTATTTATGCTATTTTATTCGTTCTGTTTTTCTCTGCGTGTAACGGCTCTAATGCCAGCCGTGACAAATACGGCACCTATCAAAAAGAGATAGACATAATTTATGTCGCTCACAGCGGCTTTGGCCAGACCTTGCGGGAGCACAAAATTGATTTGCAAAACAAGCAGTATTTTGAATATACAGCTGAGATTGGCGAGGGATATGTTCCTCGTGATGCATCTGCTGAAAATGAAGGCTTTACCTTTCTCTCTAATTTAGAAGAGGATAAAATCGCAGCCTTTATTAGAAGCTCCGCAAGATACGGCTTTACCAACTGGAAAGAAGCTTACAATAACTATAATGTTGATGACGGAGACCAATGGGAGATAAAAATCCTTTTTGCCGACGGCACACAGAAAACAATCACAGGCAGCAATGCATACCCAAAAACTTGGAATAACATGTATAAAGCCTTTGAAGACTTAACGGGGGAGAATATTCTGCTGCTTAAAAGCGGCTGGCTGCATAATTAGAGCTTATTAGTTAAATTGCAGATAAGACGCAATTCAACAAACACAGTTTAAATTTTGAGACCTTATGTCAATTTATCCAAAGCAAGCAATTAAACTAATAAATCCCCCGCCGCCAAAGCTCTTCACACAAAGGGTTTTGGCGGCTTTTTGCTTTTAACCTTGAAAAACCAACACTCCCACGCAAATTTAACATAAAATACTTGGAATTTTCAAGAAAAAAAGTATACAAATCAAAGAAAACATGTTATAATTTATTCGTTGTTTTGCTGTAAATTCATGTGGATGGGTTTATGCAAAAACAGGCTGGTCAACATGTACAAAAATGTTCAAAACATCCGTTGATACTGCCCAAAAATTAAGATTGAAAGTGAGATTTACACCATGAAAACCCCAACTACAACTAAGAACCTAAAACGATGTATTGCTTTAATTATCATTTTAGCATTAAGCTTCGGCATGTCAAACACGGCATTAATAAGCAATGCCGCCACCACCATTTTGCCTGTTTATGGCACCTACGACGGCACAACCGTTCGGGTTGTGGGAGGGTATCCCACCTATCCTGATGTTATAGCTCTGGGTGCAATATACATATGGAACGGCGACCAAACAAATAATCCCGCCGTTGTTAACAGCATTTACGGAGGCCCCGGAATGCCTTGGGGCGGCGGCCCCTCAGTTTTGCCCGACGCCAGCCAGGGCGCATGTTTAACGGGAATGAATGAGAGAAATGGCTATTTAGAAAGGCCTGCTATACCTGTTTATTGGGGCTATTGGGAGCTGTTAAATGAGTTTGCCTATGACGCAGGGGGCGCAGAGGGCGTAACCATTGTGGTTTACGGCGAAAATAACCCCACAGGCAGCGTTACCGCAATGGGCTATCTCAGTGCTGCGCCTGTTGTTCTGCCCGCTGATAAGGTCTCAATAAATGTAGATCTGGGCTCCTCCGGTGGGCGTGTCAGAGGCACCTTTATTTATAATGCAGGCGAAAACGCCCATGTCCGTGCCATGCCGGACCCCCGTTTTGACTTTGAGGGCTGGTATGAAAACGGCGTAAAGATTAACGGAGCGGGCGAATCGTACGACTTTGAGGCGGTAACTGACCGAGTTCTTGAAGCCAGATTTAAGCCATCAATCGGCACAACTGTTTTTAATATAACAGCACAGGTTCAAGAGGGCGGCAAGGTGCTGGGCGCAGGCGCATATGAACCTAACGACAACGCCGTGCTAAGAGCTGTACCCTTTGAGGGCTATAAGTTTGAGGGCTGGTATGAAAACGGAGTTTGTATACAGCCTGAAAATGCCGCATACAGGCTCACAGTTACAGCATCACGTACATTAGAGGCCAGATTTGAACCAATCTACCCTGCACCAAGCAAAATTGCAGGCGCATATTTTGCCCCCTGGAACTGGGACGGCAGCACCCTGCCCGACCCTAATATGTTCACACACATTTTTTACTGCTTTAGTTCTGTAAACTTCTACACTAACAAAGCGGAAATCAACCGCACAGGCAGCTATTCCGATGCGTTCTGCCTCAACCGCCTTAGCGAGCTTAAAAAAATCAACCCTAATTTAAAAATAATTTTATCTGTGGGCGGCGCAGGAGCAGACGGCTTTTCTCAAATGGCCGCTACACAGCAGGGCAGAGATACCTTTGTCGCCTCTCTTGTAGACTTAATGCAGGAGTTTAATCTGGATGGCTTTGATATAGACTGGGAGTTCCCCGGCTCAAGCGATGCTGGCGTTGGCTATTCCCCTGCGGACACTCAAAATTATGTCTATCTGCTGCGTGACATTCGCAACGCCATTGGCAGCGACAAGGATTTAAGCGTAGCCGCCCCTCCCGGCAATTGGTACGGGCAGCACTATAATTACCCTGCAATGGATACCTACCTTGATTTTTGGAATGCAATGACCTACTGCTACACCATGGGCAACTCCCCGGGGAACTGCGGCGCAGGCTTTCATGATTCCAACCTTTACGGCAACGGCTCGCCTCATGCTGCTTGGCCCGGGACAGACGGCCTCAGCGGCATCTCTACCGATTACACTGTAAGATACACAATGAGCAAGGGCATACCCTCAAATAAAATCAACATAGGCGGCCAGTTCCCTGCCTTTGAATATAAGGACGAGGCCGGGTATAACCCCAGCAGTGATTATTACAATTTAGAGAAGATTAGGTCGCTAATTGCAAGCGGAGTATATCAGGATGAGTGGGATGCTCAGGCACACGCCTCTTACCTCTCAAAGGATGGGGAGTTTGCTGTAACCTATGAGAGCACCCGTGCCGCCGCCGAAAAAGGCCAGTATGTCATAGATAACAACCTTGCGGGCATATTCTCATGGAGCGTTATGCTGGATACCTCAGACTTTACTGTATCCAAAGCCATGTGGGAGAGTGTAAACGGTGCGTATAAAGCATCAACTAAATACAGTGTGTATGTAGACACTGAAGGCGGCGGAGCTGTCTCCGGTACAAACATCTACAACAGCGGAGCTTCTGCCACAGTAACGGCAACACCAAATAAGGGCTATGCCTTTGATGGCTGGTATGAGGGCAAGCTCAGCTATCCAAACACAAATCCCTCTCAAAAGGTTAGCTCAAGCGCAAGCTACACCTTCCCTGCTGCAAGTCACCGCACCTTGGTTGCCGTATTTACGGAGCTGCCTCAAATTGACTTTGAAATAACAAGCATTACCACCCCAAGCAATCTAACAGCAGGCACTCCTTTAAGCTTTAAAGCAATAACGGCGGGAGGCGAAGAGCCTCTGAAGTACTCCTACTATGTTTATTCAGGGGGAAAGGTGTATTACTCAAATGCCTATACCTCATCAAACAACTTCACCTACACCTTCCCAAGTGCAGGGAGCTATACCATTGCAGCGTATGCAGACGACAGTGAGGGCGCAAGGGTCAAGCGTGTTATATATGTTAATATAGTCTAAAACACCTGTGTCATGCCTTCGTATTTACCTTTCAGAGTTTTTTTAAAACTATATTTTGGAGGTATTCTTATGAAAAAAAATCTTAAGCGTTCGTTTAAGCTTATTGCATGGGGTTTAATCCTTGCAATGCTGCTAACGTCCATCCCCCTCTCTGCTGTTGCAGAGTCAGGCTCACCTGCAAGCACTCTGGTTATTAATCAAATTTACGGCAACGGCGGCGATTCAACCGCAACCGCCGTAAGCCACTCCTTTATTGAGCTGTACAACCCAACAAGCAGCACAATAAACTTAAACGGTTACTCTGTGCAGCTGGCTAAGGGCACAGAGAGCACCTGGCAAAAGCTGGACTTAACAGGCTCTGTGCCCTCAGGTCATTCCTTCTTGATTGTCTTTACCAAAACAAGCTCCCCAAGCTCTGCCTATGTAATACCTGAATATGACCAAGCTTGGGCAAACCTTGACATGTACAACAAGGAATACAAGGTCGCACTGCTCTCCTCTACAGCCTTGCTAGATGTAAATAACCCCGCAGAGTTGCCTCAATTGGTGGATTTAGTGGGCGCATATGACGGCGACGCCTCCAAGGTTACAGGCTATTTAGGTGCGGCTGTAGACGGCTCTACAAAAAAGAAGTCCGTGCGCCGCATTGATTTTCAAGATACCCGCAACAACTCCGAAGACTTTGAATCGCTGGATTACACCAAGGCCACCGCAGAGGTGCTTGCGGCTAAGCGTCCTCACTCCCTTGCAGACGGAGTTTTTGCACCCCCGCCCACAATAAGCTACACCATAACCGCCGCCGCAGGCGCAGGCGGAGCTGTTACAGGCAGCGGAGCTTACGATTCCGGCACAGGAGTTACCCTAACAGCCACCCCTGACCCCAACTTTCAGTTTGAGGGCTGGTATGAAAACGGATTAAAGCTTGCCAATGCAGATGCAGCTTATACCTTTATAGCCACAGCTTCACGGTCACTGGAGGCTAAGTTTGTGCGTGTATCCTTTCCTATAGTGCCCCTAAAATACGGCGCACTGCATGTGGAGGGCAAATATATCAAGGATTCCGCCAACACCACACTCACCCTTAACGGCGTTACTGTAACAGAGCCTGAGAGGGTCAACGCCGCCTCCTTTTATGTGCTGCAAAATGATTGGAACGCCGACTTTGTGCGTGTTACACCCTCTGTAACCGCCTCTCTTGCGGTTAAATTAGCCACGGATGCAGGGCTGTATACAGTGGTGGATTACACAGGCACAGACGCAGCAGGAGCGGCCAAATATCTTGCCGCCATTGCTTACGATTACAAGGATAACCCAGGCGTTATTTACGCCTTTTCAGGGGTGGCCTCCGGCGGGCAGAGTATAGTTAATGAGATACGCCGCTTTGCTCCCTCTGCGCTTATCATTGCAGGCAGCCCCTCCGCAGGCAAGCGGCCTGATCAAGCGGCTGTGCTTACAGGCTCTAACATACTCTATGCCCTTAGCATAGACTGTGCAGAATCTGCCGCAACCCCTACTACTACTTACCTAAGTGCACTTAGCATACCTGTTTTTGTAACCCAGTGCAAGCTTACAATGTACAATCTGGAGGCAATAAACTACCGTGCAGATACTTGGAAGACCTGGCGTGCAGATAACAGCGTGGGCGGCTCTTGGGGTGATTTTAACACCACCAACAGCGGGCTGCTTACAGGCGAGCTAAATTATATCATTCGGGGAGGCTACCGCAAGTACAAGGACACAGCCCCCGCACAGCCAACAGATGGCTTAAGCGTATATGACCTCACCGATTCCGGACAGTATGCTAAAGCGGTTATGAAGGCTGCAGAATATGCACCACGTCCAATAGGCAATGTTGTATACAAGTGGGATTTTGAAAGCGGCCTACAGGGCTGGAACACCACTGCGGGCAGCGGCACAAGCTTGGGCACTGCAGAATCTCAGGCACTTAAGATTACACGCAACCTTAATGTCGGCGAGTCCAACGAGTGGTGCACAGACCAAACCCGTGTGCCCTATCTGCGCACAACAAACGGTGCGGGCACAGATATAAGCAATGTAAAGTGGCTCTATTTTGAATATTACATTCAAGATAGCGGGCTTACAAAATGGGGAACCTTTAATATAGAGCCGCACATTGGCAGCTCAGACGGCAACGGTTCCCTTAACTGTGAGCAAACCGCCGCCTCCTTTAACTGGGGTGTGCCTGTGGGCAACAACCTGCTTAAGTTTAGTGCTTTGGTTCACACAAGAGATATGGCCTCAGGCACCACCATTGCACAGGGTCAGCACCTTAGCGAGCTGATGCTCATCTCAACGGTGTTTGGTTATCAAGAATATTCAGGGGATATTTACTTTGATAATATAATGCTCCTCTCGGATATAGCACCAACACCCTCACCCAATGTGCCCCTGCCTCTGCCTGACACAGGCCTGCCTGTTGTCTCTATAAACACAGCAAACACCAACGACCCGCTAATCTCAAAGGCTGAGCAGCTCCCCTGCTCCTTTGACATAACAGCCGACGGAGAATATCCCGAGCTCTCCTTTGCTATTTCAAAGGGCACAACCATAAAAACCAGAGGCAGCTCCTCCTCTTCCTACTTCCCAAAGCTGGGGTATCAGGTTAAATTTGATAAAAAGCAGGATGTCTTAGGTATGGGCTCGGCAAAAAAGTGGGTGCTTATATCAAATTATGCCGATAAAACCGCCATACAAAGCGAGCTTGCCTATGCCATGGAGGGCTTTATGGCAGAATCCCGCTACGGCGGCAATCCTGTGCCCTACACTATACAGACAAGAAATGTAGAGCTTATAATCAACGGGGTTTATGACGGCACCTATATGCTGGCAAGCAAGGTTGAATCCGGCAGTGCAAGAATAGACATTAACACCGCCGCAGAGGGCTATATAATAGAACACGATGCAAAATTTGAGGAAGACCCCGACACCCGTGTGCTTACCTCAAGGAACAGGGCAATGTATATAAAAGAGCCTGAGCCCGGGGATAAAATGGACAGCGGAGCTGTCGCCGGCCAAAATGTGTTTAACCCAATTCGCAGCAGGATTCAAGCGGTAGAGAACAGCCTGTATAACAACACTTGGCAGAGCAACATTGATGTTAACTCTTGGATAGATTTTTATCTTGTCAATGAGATAATGATGAACTGGGACGAGAACAACAACAGCGGCTTTATGTGGTCCGAGAGCCTTACAGACACCCTAAAGGCCGGCCCTGTATGGGATTTTGACGGCGCAATAGGCCAAATAGGAGAGGCTCTTTACTGGAACAAAACAAATTACGACCCCAACAGCTACTGGGTTGAGCAGTGGGTAACAAGAACAGGCCACCCTTGGTTTGCTCAGCTGTTTACCTACAACGAATTTAAAAACGCTGTAATTGCACGCTACACCTACCTGCGCAACAACGGCTTGCTCGAGCAAATAGACAGCATTATAGAGAGCTACCGCACAGAGCTTACATTTTCTCAGGCTCTTAACGAGCAGCGTTGGCACTCCCTTAAGCTGGGCATATGGCCCTCAACAGGGGTTGTGCTGCCTAGCTGGGATTCTAACGTTACCCGCCTTAAAACCATGCTTAACAGCCGTTTAAGGTGGCTTGACATCGAATATTACAACGGCACTCTGCCCCAGCTGCGCAGCATTACCGTAACCGCCGCTACAGGCGGCACGGCCATTGGCGCAAACGGCGATACCCAGTTCCGCAACGGCTCTGAGGTAACAGTTACGGCAGCTCCAAATGTAGGCTATAGCTTTGACGGCTGGTACAACGGCTCAAGCAGAGTTTCTACAGCACTTAACTACACCTTTACCGCCACGGCAAATGTCACCCTGCAAGCTAGATTTACGGCTATTCCCGTGACAGCATTTGCTGTGCTTGCCTCTGCAACGGCGGGCGGCACTGCCTCCGGTAACGGGAGCTATACTCAAGGCACTGTGGCCACAGCTTCTGCTGTGCCCAATTCAGGCTACTACTTTGACGGCTGGTATGAGAGCGGCACGCTTGCAAGCTCCGCGGCCTCCTATTCCTTTGCACCCTCCGCAGCAAGAGTGCTTGAGGCCAGATTTACAAGCACACCTGTAGAGCGATACACCATCACCGCTACAGCAGGCACAGTCGGCGGTGAGGTTACAGGCGGCGGCGAATACAGTGCAGGCGCAAACGTCACCTTAAGCGCAGCAGCAGATTCAACCCACGTGTTTGAGGGCTGGTATGAAAACGAAAGCAAGCTGGAGGGCGCAGGTGCTTCATACACCTTTGCCGCAGAGGCAAGCAGAACCCTTGAGGCCAGGTTTACCGAGCTTTACAGAACAGGCGTAAGCCTGATAATCAATCAGATATACGGCAACGGAGGAGACGCTACCGCTACTGCAATAAGCCACTCCTTTATTGAGCTGTATAACCCCACAGACAGCACCGTTGACTTAAGCGGCTGCTCTCTGCAAATAGCCAAGGGCACAGAGAGCACCTGGCAAAAGCTAGATTTGGTAGGCTCTGTGCCTCCTAAGCACTCCTTCCTTGTGGCCTTTACAAAAACAGTCTCACCCACAGCCGCATATACAATAACCGAATATGATCAGGCATGGGCAGGCATTGATATGTACAACAAGGAATACAAGGCTGCGCTGGTCTCGTCTTTAAATCTGCTTAGCGTAAACAACCCCGCAGAGCTGCCTCAGCTTGTAGATTTAGTTGGCGCATATGACGGCGATGCCTCTAAGGTTACAGGCTATTTAGGCGCACCTGTAGACGGCTCTACCAAAAAGAAGGCTGTGCTCCGCATTGATTTGCAGGATACCCGCAACAATGCCGCCGATTTTGAATCGCTGGATTACACCAAGGCCGCAGCTGAGGTTATAGACGCCAAGCACCCGCGCTCTATTGCAGAGGGGGCATGGCCGCAGCTTCCGGCTATTGAGTTTGGCATTACAAGCATAAGCACTCCTGAGAGCTTGGAAGCAGGCAGCCCGCTAACCTTTATTACAAACACCATAGGCGGGCAGGCACCTATCAAGTATTCCTACTATGTTTATGCCGAGGGTAAGGTTTACTACTCAAACAGCTATAGCCTAGAGAATAGCTTTAGCTACAGCTTCCCCGCTGCGGGCACTTACACGGTTGCAGTGTATGCCGATGATTTTAACCAAACAAGAGTTAAGCATGTTATTTTAGTTGAAATTAGCTGATTTTTGTGGTATGATTGCCTTAGGGCGTGTTAATACTACCTTAAATGCGCCTTAAAACAGGCGTTAAGGGGTAGTTTAACACGCCCTTTTCGCACTATTTATTCGGAGGTGCTTTATGCCGCACTATATTGAGCTTTTAGATGTATCTAAAATATACAGGCAAGGCGAGCTTGCTATTACAGCTGTAAACAAGGCTGGGTTTTTTATTGAAAAGGGCGAGTTTTGCGTTATCGTGGGGCAGTCCGGCGCAGGCAAAACCACCCTGCTTAACCTGCTTGGGGGCATGGACAGGTGCACCTCAGGCTCTATTAGGGTTGACGGAACAGAGCTAGCCTCTATCTCCTCTAAAAAAATGACAGCCTTTAGGCGTTTGGATGTAGGCTTTGTATTTCAATTTTATAATCTTGTGCCAAATTTAACCGCACTTGAAAATGTAGAGCTAGCCTCTGAGATTTGCCCTAATCCGCTGGATTCTGCCGAGACACTGCGGCAGGTGGGCTTGGGACACAGGCTAAACAACTTCCCCGCTCAGCTCTCAGGGGGCGAGCAGCAGCGTGTCTCTATTGCAAGGGCACTGGCAAAAAATCCAAAGCTGCTGCTTTGTGATGAGCCTACAGGTGCTCTGGACGACGATACAGGCAGGCAAATTTTGCGCCTGCTCTTGGAGCAAAACCGCAAAAACGGCATGACAGTGGTGCTTATAACCCATAACGCAGCAATAACTCAGCTGGCGGATAGGGTTATTGTTGTAAAGAATGGAAGGGTATCTAAAATCAAGGTTAACGACCTCCCAAAATCTGTAGATGAAATAGAGTGGTAAGTCATGTTTACAAAAACACTATGGAAAAATGCACGGCGGGATATTGCGCAGTCTAAGCGGCGTTTTTTTGCTATTTTTTTAATTGCATTTTTAGGTGCCTTTACCTTTGCGGGTATGCGGGCAATAGGCCCTGACATGCGCCGCACGGCAGATTCATATTACAGCAGCTCCAATTTAATGGATTATCGGCTGCTCTCTACCGTGGGGTTCACTGAGGATGATATACGCTCCCTGCGCACACAGGCCTATGTGGGGGGCGTTATGCCCTCACAATGGGCAGATGTGCTGCTTACTCTGCCTGAGGGGGGCGAGAGTGCCGTGCGCATACACACAGTCCCTAAGGATACCTCAAATAAAAATGCCGATTATATCAACAGGCTAACCCTGCTTGAGGGCAGGCTGCCTGCCGCTGCGGGGGAGTGCGTAATAGGCAACATGAGCTTTAACAATGGCCTTTCACTAAAGCCCGGGGATAGGCTGGTGTTGCCTGAGAGCAACGAGGCTTTAACCCTTGAGCGGCTCACTGTGCGCAGCTTTACAATAGTAGGCATAGTAGAATCCCCGCTGTATATATCAAATTTTGTGGGCAATACCAATGTTGGAACAGGCTCACTCTCTAATTATTTATATGTCTCTGAAAAAGCCTTTGATGTGCCTGTTTATACAGAGCTTTTTGTCACCCTTAAGGATACCGCAGGTGTTTCGGCCTTTTCAAGCCGCTACACTCAATTAAGCGAGGAGTATGAAGCGCAGCTTAAGCTGCTTGGCAGCAAGCGTTCAAGCAGCTGGAAAAGTGACACCCTTGCCAATTCAACCGATAAGCTAAGGGAATCAGAGGAGCAGCTTGCTCAGGAGAGAGCAAAGGCAGAGGAGGAGCTGCAAAGGGCTGAAAAGGAGCTAACTCTGGCAGAGGGTAAGCTATATGCCGCACAGCAGCAAATTACAGAGGGCCGCAGCAAAATAGAGGCGCAAAAGAAGGAGCTTGCCGCAAAAGAGAGCGAGCTAAGTGCCACCAGAGAAAAGCTGGATGAAGCTTGGAGGGCGTGGAATGCTCAGGCGGAGCAGCTTGCCAAGCTAAGAGCCGCATATGCGGCTAACCCCGCCGCCTTCTCCCCTGAGCAGCTTGCACAGCTGGAGCAGGGCGAGGCCGCTCTGGCGGGCACAAAGGCGCAGCTGGACGCACAGGAGGCGGCCTATCAAGTGGGCAAGCAGCAGGCGGCCAACGCTCAGGCTAAAATAGCCGAGGCAACAAGTGAATTAGATTCTGCACAGCAAAAGGTGTGGGGCGGTCAGGCAGAGCTTAAGGGCAAGCGCAGTGAATATAATCAAAGAAAGGCAGAGGCGGAGCAGGCTCTGGCCAAGGCTGAGGATGAAATTGAGGACGGCCGCAGCCGCCTAAAGGACTTGCAGACTCCCGCCTGGTATGTGCAGAGCAGAGATGAAAACAGCGGCTATGCAGGCTTTGCCTCTGATACAGACAGGGTGGGTTCTATTGCCACTATCATTCCTGTTTTCTTCTTTCTTGTGGCGGCACTGGTGTGCCTTACCACCATGACACGCATGGTGGAGGACCAGCGCACACAAATAGGCACGCTTAAGGCTCTGGGCTTTAACCGCCGAAGAATTGCGCTTAAATATGTGTTCTATGCCGCCGCAGCCAGTCTTTTTGGCTCTGTGTTTGGCATAGCCTCGGGGCTTGTTGTCTTCCCTTCCACCGTGTGGCAGGCCTATGGCATACTCTACCGTATGCCTGATATTAAATTAACAGGCAACACACAGCTGATTCTGCTAACCCTTGCGGTTATGGTTTTGTGCACCACTCTGCCCGCATTTTTTGCCTGTTTTGGCAATTTAAGGGGCGTACCCGCCAGTCTGATGCGGCCTAAAGCCCCAAAGGCAGGCAAGCGGGTTTTGCTGGAGCGCATACCCTTTATATGGAAGCGGCTAAAGTTTTCAAACAAAGTAGCTGTGCGGAATTTGCTGCTAAACGGCAAGCGATTCTTCCTTACTGTGTTTGGCGTTTTCTCCTGTACTGCGCTGCTGCTCACAGGCTTTGGCCTGCGGGACGCTATAAACGGCATTGCGCAAAAGCAGTTTGGTTCTATTAACACCTATGACGCAGCGGGCACTCTAAGCGAGGCCTCAAGCGCAAAAGCGAATACAAGCCTTAACCTTTTGCTCAAGAAAAGCGGAGTTACAGCCTGTTATTATCAGCAGACACCTATATCGGTGCAAAGCGAGAGCGTTAAGCAGCTGCCGCTCTCTGTAAGCCTGCGTGTAGCCGAGGATGGCAGCATAGCCAACAGCTTTACCTCTATGCATAAAAGAGGCAGCCAAAAGGCTATAGACTACCCTAAAAAGGGAGAGGCAGTTTTAACCGAAAAGCTGGCAAACAAGCTCTATCTTAAGGCGGGAGATACATTTACAATTACAACTCAGCGCAGGGACGGCACAGATCAAACCACCCAATTGAAGGTTGCGGGTATAATGGAAAACTATGTGTATCACGTGGTTTATATCTCTGCCGAGAGCTACAGCAGTGCCTTTGGCTCTGTGCCTGAGTACAAGGCGGTTAATTTGAAGTTCCCTGAGTTGGAGGACGAGGCCAGAAGCGAGCTTTTAAGCAGCATTGTAGATGATGAACAGGTGCTTGGCGCATTGGATATGAAGACTATAGAAGCCCATGTAGACGATATGCTAAGCAGCTTAAATTCTATTGTCTGGCTTATTTTAATCTCGGCGGCAGCACTGTGCTTTGTGGTGCTGTATAATTTGACAAATATCAATCTTGTAGAGCGCACCAGAGAGATTGCCACCCTAAAGGTGCTGGGCTTTTATGAAAAAGAGGTTAGACGCTACATCTTCCGTGAAAACCGTGTGCTAACCTGGCTGGGGATAGCTCTGGGCTTGGTTGGCGGGGTGTTCCTTGCCGCCTATGTAATAAGCACCGCCGAGGTTGACGACGTTATGTTCAGGCGCACTATTCAGCCCCTGAGCTATGCATACGCAGTAGCGTTTACGCTGCTCTCCTCTGTGCTGGTTAATTTGGTAACACGCCGGCATTTGCGCAAAATCGATATGATTGATTCACTTAAGAGTGCGGAGTGATTTTTTAAATTGAAAGTTGAAAATTGCGCAAATTTAAATTAAAGGGTTAGTTTATTTATGTTTTCATTGCTTATTGCCATAATATATCTTGCGTTTGTTGGTCTTGGGCTGCCCGATTCTATGCTTGGAGCGGCTTGGCCTTCTATGCACCTTGAGCTTGGTGTTCCCCTCTCGTTTGCGGGCATTGTCTCCATGATAATCGCTCTGGGCACTATTGTTTCCAGCCTTCTCTCTGAAAGGCTGACAAAAAAGCTGGGTGCAGGGCTTGTAACTGCCATAAGCGTCGGCATGACAGCAGGAGCACTGCTTGGCTTCTCTTTATCGGGGAGCTTTGTGTGGCTGTGCATTTTTGCCGTACCCTATGGCCTTGGTGCGGGGGCTGTGGATGCAGCACTTAATAACTATGTTGCGCTGCACTATGCCTCAAGGCACATGAACTGGCTGCATTGCTTTTGGGGCGTGGGCGCAATTATAAGCCCCTATATTATGGGCAATGCCCTAAGCAGCGGCACGGGCTGGCAAAGCGGCTATCAAACTGTTGCTATAATACAAATAATCCTTACGGCGACACTGTTTTTATCCTTGCCGCTGTGGAAGGGAAAGTGCAGGGAATCTGCTGAGCAAATCGCAGCTACTGCGCCCCTTACCCTAGGTCAGATTTTTAAAATCAGAGGCGCAAAATTTGTGCTTCTCGCATTTTTGGGCTACTGTGCTCTTGAGGTGACAGCAAGCCTTTGGACTAGCAGCTATCTGGTTTTAAAAAAGGGAGTAAGCAGCGAGACTGCGGCAAAATACGCCTCTTTTTTCTTTTTGGGCATAACAGTCGGGCGGTTCCTTTGCGGGTTTATCTCAGATAAAATCGGCAGCAAAAACATGATAAGAATAGGCTTATACATCATATTTGCAGGAGTAATTGCTGTATGGATACCCATGAACTCCACCTGGCTGTGCCTTAACGGATTAATTGTAATCGGACTTGGTTGTGCGCCTATCTATCCTTCTATTATACACGCCACACCACAAAATTTTGGCAAGGAGAACTCTCAAGCCATGATAGGCGTGCAAATGGCCAGTGCCTATGTAGGTTCAACCCTTATGCCTCCGCTTTTTGGCTTGCTTAAAATAGGGCTGCTTCCTGTTTACATGCTTTTGCTGGCCGCATTAATGCTGCTTATGACTGAGAGGTTGAACAGAGTTACGGCTAAACAGAACTAGCTCTCTCCCCCCGCAGACTAGGCAAATTAACTGCGACTGAGCAATTTCTAGCTTCTAGTCGCACCGTTTGTATGTTCTGCAAGCTAAATCAAGCTAAATTTCTTCTTTCCTATTGACCTTTGAAGATTTTTCATATAAAATAGAAGTAACAAATTTAAATACTGTGGGGAGGTTTTTACTTTGAGCAGTACAGTACTAGAACAATGGAAAAACGATAACGGCCTTTCTTTTAAAGAGGGCTATGTTTACGGCAATTATAACGGCGTGGGCTTTGCAGTTAATGAGGAAGGGGGCGGAAGCCTCTTTGTTATCACGCTGCTTTCAGACAACGAGGCCGCATACAAGGCCTTGCAAAAGGAGGCAGACCGTGCAGGCGGTGCGCTTAAGGGCGCACAGGTTGGCAAGGTTGAGGAGTATCTGGCTCTGTTTGTGCCCACTCTTGCCTCTGGCACTGCGGCCAGCGAGATAGTGGATTTTGCCATAAGCTCTGCTAAGGAGGCGGGCTTTGAAGAGCCTCAGGCCTGTGTAAAGTGCGGGGCTTCGCCAATAAAGCTGCGCTTTGAGGATGGCATAGTCAGGCCCATTTGCGAACAGTGCCGCAGGAATAATCTGGCCGCAAAAACAGCACCGGCCACCGAAGAGGGCAACAGCTTCCTAGACAGCATAGACGACGACGCCTACAGCGGCGCAAATTATCAAATAGGCCGCAGCAAAGAAAATGTCAGCTCTTATTACAATAACGAGACAGTGGCTGCGCCTGCCGGAAATTCTAGCTTTGGAGCGGGCTGGACCGATCAGAGGCAAATTACAAATGATGATAATTACGATTCCCCTCTTGATGACGACAGCTTTAGCTACGGAAGCAGAGAAGGCAGCAGAGGCAATGTATTCACAGGCATATTGGGTGCTCTTCTGGGTGCTGCAATAGGCGTTGTGCCCTATATCCTTATATATCAGCTGCTTTTCTTTAACAATTCCGGCCTTAACAATTCCGGCTTCTGTCTGCCTGCGGGCGCACTTGCCATTGTTGGCTATATCCTGCTAAGGGGCAAAAAGTCTAAAGCCTTGGGCTTCTGGCTCTCGGCTGCACTCTCTGTTATAAGCTCCGTGGGCGCAACCCTCTATGTCCTTAACGATATAGAGGTGAAGCAGAGCGGCTCAAGCATTTTTGCAAGCCTTGGCACCTCTGTTAACTGGACGCTGGTATTTTACGGTGCTCTGGCAATAATCGCCCCGCTTTTGGGTGCGTGGGCGTGCAGCGGTTGGCTTAAAAGGTATTGCAGATAAATGATGTTTGAAAACACTGTAGAAATAGAAAAAGCTCTGCTGGTAAGCCTTGATACAGGGGAATACGATGCAGAGGTCTCGATTGCAGAGCTTGAGCAGCTGGCCTTAACGGCCGGTGTTGAGGTTGCGGGCGTAATAGAGCAAAAACGCCCCTCTGTAGATAAAGCCACCTGTGTGGGCAGCGGCAAGCTGGAGGAGATAAAGGCCTTTGCTGAGGCCGAGGAGCTGGATTTGCTCATATTCGACAGGGAGCTCTCCCCTACACAGATTAGGAACATTGAGGCGGGTACAGGCATACGCACGGTGGACAGAACCATGCTTATTCTGGATATATTCGCCGCACGTGCACGCTCAAAAGAGGGCAAGCTTCAGGTGGAGCTGGCTCAGCTTAACTATATGCTGCCAAGGCTTACAGGTAAAGGCATAGCCCTTTCCCGTCAGGGGGCAGGCATAGGCACAAGAGGCCCTGGCGAATCCAAGCTGGAGACAGACAGGCGGCACATACACAGGCGTATAGATGCAATAAAGGAACAACTCGCCGAGGTGGAAAAGCACCGCAGGGAGCTGCACAGACGCAGGGAAAAGGACGGAGTGCAAATAGTAGCTCTGGTTGGCTACACCAACGCAGGCAAATCCACCCTTATGAATACACTTACAGGTGCGGGAGTGCTTGCTGAAGATATGCTGTTTGCCACCCTTGACCCAACCGCAAGGGCACTAGCTCTGCCCGACGGCAAATCGGTTATGCTGGTGGATACGGTAGGCTTTATAAGACGTCTGCCCCACCATTTGGTTAGAGCCTTCCGCTCCACACTTGAGGAGGCCGCAGAGGCCGATGTGGTGCTTAACATCTGCGATATTTCCTCACCTGAATCAGCCGAGCACCTAAAGGTGACAAATGAGCTCCTCGAGAAACTGGGCGCAAGCGGCGAGAGGGTTATATCGGTGTTGAATCAGTGCGATAAGCTGGAGGGCGAAAGGCCGCTTGCTATAGGCGCATCTGTGTGTATATCGGCCAAAACAGGCCAAGGACTTGAAGATCTGCTGCTAAAAATACAGCAGACGCTGCCGCCCTCACGGGTTAGATTAAGCCTGTTAATACCCTACAGCAGCGGCAGCTTAACAGCCGAAATAAGAGCCACAGGCCTTGTACACAGTGAGGTTTTTAACGAAAACGGCACTTTAATTGACGCAACTGTGCGTATTGAAGATTTGCATAAATACGAAATGTATACAACATAGAAGCAGGAGGTCACAGGTATGAAAAAGCTAAAGCTTCCCCCTAAAAAGTGGATAATCCCAAGCGTAATTGCGCTGGTATTGCTTATTATAATAGGCACAGGCATTACCCTTTATGTCAAGGGCACAAGGGATGTGCTGCCCGCACCGCCCCTCTCTTACACTGAGCCCTCTAATCTTGGGGGTGCAATTGCAAAGGATGTTCTGCTTAAAAGCAGGGTTGTTATAAAGGATGATGAGTTTAACGGATTACTTGCTCAGACCATGGAATCCTGCAACAAGTCCCTTGCGGAGCAGGGTTCAAGCTTTGTTATCTCCGAGCTCTTCGGCAAGGTGCGCAGCGATGATATAATCATTTACTGCCGTGCTAAATCAGGCTCTACGCCTGTTTATGCCACTCTTACCGCCGTGCCAAGGTATATCTCACCTGATATTGAGCTAGTGCTGACCTCCTTTAAAATAGGCGAGCTTGATGTGCCTGTAAGCTGGGTGAGCTCCTATGTGAGCAAGAAGAAGCTGCCAAAGGACATAAGTGTTTCAGGTGAGCGCATTTGCTACGATACCACTAATCTAAAGCAAATTATTATTGAAGAGGCACGCAAAAACAGCACGGTTAATCAGGTTGAGGGCTTTGTTACAGGGGTTGCGGGGATATTCAACATCAATTTTAAGGCAGAGGAAATGCTGCATTTAGAGATAACCGAAATAAGGGTTGAGAAAAATCAGATTATAATTAGAACAAGGCTGTAAAAAAAGCTGTGCTCATGCGCCAAAGCGCATGAGCACAGCTTTTTAATTGAAAATTGAAAATTAAGGTGGATTTGCTGCGCAAATTTTATTTGAAAAGTGCTTCAAGTTTATTTTTATAGAGGGAGCAAGCTTCGACTGGGCAATTTCTAGCTTCTAGCCTCTGGCTTCTAGTTGCGTTTTTTTGTTTATTTTGCCCTAATCATACACCCTGTTTATACGTCTTTGACGAATTATTACGTTAAAAATGCATCTTATCAACATTTTCCACAGGGTTTTCAACAATATTGACCCGCTAAAACTGCCGTTTAGCGGGTCAAAGTGATAAATCAATGCATCTGTTTCAACATACATTTTTTGCCTAATTTTGCTATTCGGCTTTTGCCAGCTTTACATCCTCTGTTTTATCTTCACTCTTTTCAACAAGCTCCAGCTTAACGGGCCTCTCCTCGGCCTCAGCGGCCTCTTTTGCGGCCTGGCTAACCTTAATGGCCTTTTTAGTGGAGTGGATAATAAGTGAGAACAGCAGCCAAGCCGCCGCAGCAAAGCCTGCAATAACAAGTACATTCCAAAGGGTGGGAACTATCCAGTCAAATACAAAGGCGAAAATTATAAAGGTCATAACAATCCTGCCAAGGTCACGCAGCTTTGGCGCAAGGTATTCCAAGCCCTCCTCAGGGTCACCTGAGATGAGATACAGCCCTACACACACAAGGCAGCACAGTAAAAATTGGCCGGCGTAATCGCCAAAGTAGTAGTATTTGCCTGCCATTGTCCACACAAGTAAGAAAAATGCCATGATTATACATGAGACAACTATGCCTTTTCCTATTCTTGGTATTACTTTTTTCATTTAACCATCCCCTCAATTTAAGTTTAACAAATTACTCTAATCCTTATTCCTACCATATATTATAAGTAAGAACAGGAAATTAATACACTTTAAAAAAATAAATAACATTTAACACATGTCTGCGTTTATGTATACAAGATATTGCTTAATTATTCAAATTGCGCTATAATAATATTACACACAACATAAAAGGAGGTTTTTACCGTGGCAAATCGCAAGGACAAAGAAAATTATTATTTGGATATTGCCCAAATAGTGGCCGAAAGAGGCACATGCCTGCGCAGGAACTTTGGTGCAATTATTGTAAGCAATGATGAAATTATCTCCACAGGATACTCAGGCGCACCCAGAGGCAGGAAGAACTGCATAGATAAGGGCTTTTGCAAGCGTCAGGAGCTGCAAACCCCTAAGGGTGAAAAGTATGAGCTCTGCTGCTCTGTGCATGCAGAGGCCAACGCAATTATCTCGGCTCAGCGCAAGGAGATGATAGGGGGAACGCTGTATTTGGCGGGGGTTGAAGCCTCCACAGGCAAGCTGGTTGAGGACGCCGCACCCTGCATGATGTGCGAGCGGTTTATTATAAACGCAGGCATAGACAAGGTGATAGTCCGCAACACCCCTGAACGATACACGCCATACCTTGTACAAAGAGATTTTGTTGAAAACGAGGACACCAAACGGTATTAAACAATAAAAAACATAAAGCCCCGCCTGTTAAGCGAAACAGGCGGGGCTAATTTTATTAACATAAACCTGCACCTTGGCCGATTTCGTTTGCTTATAGTATATTCCATATTTTAGAAAAAGTCAATACTATGCTGTTAATAATAGACGTGATTTTTTGAGTTTGTTGGTAGTTTTTAGCCTCTCTAAAAAAATATACCTTCATTTACTTTTCCCACCCATTATTGATAATGCCCACTGTATTTTTTAACATACTCAGGAAATAATTTTATTATATGAAACAAACAGGTTTTTAATGAAAGGAAAAGTGCCGGAGCGGGAGAGTTGAAAATTGAAAATGACAAATGGCAAATGAGAACCTCTATTTCCCAACTCGTTTGTAGGGGCAGACCTATGTGTCTGCCCAAAGGCGGGCGTTTTATGTTAACCTAGGGCAGACACATAGGTCTGCCCCTACAAAATTTTCACAGCTTCCAGCTCCGGCTTGGTAATTAACAAATGACAGGTAATTTTAAGCTTATACAAAACAGTGACGGCTCCTATGACCTTGCGGTGGAATACAGCAGGGGGGACGCTGAGTTTGCTCTGGACTTTTTCTCAAAGGGCAAATTTAAAGAGGGCTGCGGCAGTAGCATTAACGACTTTCTTGAAAAGAGCGGCAAGGATATAAAAATTAAGGCAGTGCGGGTTTTGGCGGCAGGAGTTATACTCACCTCCATTCCCTTTATGTCCTTTGTAAAGGCGGGGGCGGCAGACGCAAAATACAGCATGAGCTACCTCTACGGGGGCACAGCCGCCCAGCAAATAGAGTATGTAGGCAACACAAACAACTCCCTGCAAACGGTCTCTCCCAGCTATTTTGACCTTAACACAGACGGCAGCTTAAAGCTTAACACCGTTAGCACCTCCCTTGTTACTGCCATGCACAATAACAACATTAAGGTTGTGCCCTTTTTGAGCAACCACTGGGACAGAGCCACGGGCGTAAATGCACTCAAGGATGTTAACACCCTTTCAACCCAGATTGCAAGCTATGTGGGCCTTTATAATCTGGACGGTGTGAATGTGGATATAGAAAACGTCACTCACACCGAGAGAGCACAGTATACAGAGCTTGTGCGGCAGCTGCGCAAAAAGCTCCCTGCGGATAAGGAGGTCTCTGTTGCGGTGGCGGCTAATCCTAAGAACTGGCAGACAGGCTGGCATGGCTCTTATGATTACACGGAGCTTGCCAAAAACTCTGATTATCTTATGGTAATGACCTATGACGAGCACTTTGAGGGCGGCGACGCCGGCCCTGTAGCAAGCATAGGCTTTGTGGAGGACTCCATAAAATATGGCCTGAGCAAAACCTCCGCCGATAAGCTGGTGCTTGGTCTGCCCTTCTTTGGCAGAATATGGAGCGTTGGCAACACCTCTGTGCAGGGCAAGGGTATAGCCGTTAAAACCATAGAGAACATGATAAAGGACTATAAGGCAACAGTAAGCTTTGATGCCGCCTCACAGTCTCCCAAGGCAGAATTTGAGGTAAAGACAGGGGATAAAACCTACACCGTAGGCGGCAAAGCCCTTGCCCCAGGCAAATATGTGGTGTGGTACGAAAACGCCCAATCCCTGCAAAAAAAGGTTGATTTGGTGCATAAATACGATTTAAAGGGTGCGGGCTCTTGGGCCTTGGGGCAGGAGGATGTCACCATATGGAACGACTACAACACCTGGCTTAACGGCGACACCGCTGTTGTTGAGCCTCCCTCTGAGCATATCAATTACACTGTAAAATCAGGCGATACTCTTTATCTCATTTCAAAAAGCTTTGGTGTAACTGTGGATTCAATAAAATCCCTTAACAACCTTACCAGCGATGCTATATACCCCGGGCAGTTGCTTAAAATCCCTGTCACCGCCACTGTAACGCCCCCTGAGGTAGTAAATCCGCCTGTTATTAATGAGCTGCAGCTGGAGCGTTTAAGCGGCAGCAACCGCATAGAAACAGCCAATCTGATAGCCCAAAAGGGCTGGAGCACAGGGGCAAATACCGTCTTGCTGGCAAGCGGCACAAACTTTGCAGATGCACTGGCGGGCACTCCCCTCTCTAAGGCACTGGATGCCCCTATACTCCTCACCTCCAACACCTCACGGCTGGAGGCCTCTGTCCTTAACGCCATAAGGGGCTTAAAGGCAAAAAAGGTGATTATACTGGGCGGCTCAGGCTCTGTTAGCACTGCCGCTGAAAATGAGCTGCGCAGCAACGGTTACTCAGTTGAGAGGTTGGCAGGCAGCAACCGTTACGGCACTGCGGTTCAAATTGCCGATGCCCTTGCCAAAACAGGCCGGAACTTTGACACAGTATTTATCGCAGACGGCGAGAGCTTTCAGGACGCTCTTGCGGCAAGCTCTGCCGCCGCCATTAAGGGGCAGCCTATTTTGTTCACAGGAGCTTCAGATAAAAGCAAGCTAAATGCCGCAACCTCTGCCTACGTCAAGCAGGCAGGCGTTAAAAACGCCGTGGTTCTGGGGGGCACAGGGCTTATCAGCAGCAGTGTGGAGACAGGCATTAAGGCCTCAGGGATGCAGGTTAACCGCCTTGCGGGCGGCACACGCTACGAGACCTCCGTTGCCATTTACAACAGCTACAGTGAAGACTTTGCAAAAAAGACAGCAGCCTTTGCCTCAGCCGAAAACTTCCCCGACGCACTTGCGGGCTCGGCCTATGCGGCCAAGACAGGCTCGCCCATGTTCCTGCTTAACAACGGCCAGAGCTTTGCAGGGGTTAAACAGGCCATGCAAAAAATAGAGGCGGAAAAGCTTAGCGTTTTCGGTGGAACAGGCACAATTAGTGAAGAAACCGTAAAAATGCATATAAATAATAATTTTTAATAAATTTTAACTTGATTTTTACTCCCGCATAGGTTATGATAAAAGCATATGCGGGAGTAGTTTAGTGGTAAAACGCCAGCTTCCCAAGCTTGAGTTGTGGGTTCGATTCCCATCTTCCGCTCCAAACCAGCGATAAATCGCTGGAAGTGAAAAGTTAAGAGAGAAAAGTGAAAAATAAGAACGGGTCTCGCTGGTTTGTACTTTTCACTCTTCTCCTTTCGTTTTTCTCTTTTCACTAACCCGCCCGCAGGCGAAATGCATCTTTTTCGTCAACCCTTTCCAAAACTTGCCTTACAGGCAAGGGTAAAGAGAAATGGTACGTGCTTCGCACGATTTAAATGGCAAATTTTGTACTTTTTCCTTTCACTTTTCTCTTTTCACTCAAATACTTTGTCTGCAGACCGCACAGTTTTTTGTTGTTACCACTCGAATAAAAACTACTATCATAAAACTTTTCACTGAAAGAGGGACAATTTTGCAGGAATCTATTTTAGCAGAAAAATCGTTGGAATTCGCCACACAAATTGTACTTCTTTTTCAAAGTTATGGTAAGCAGCACAAAGATACTACCATCATAAAGCAGCTGTTGCGTTCGGGCACAAGCATAGGTGCTAATATAAATGAAGCTGTGTTCGGCAACAGTAAAGCCGACTTTATTTCCAATCTTCACATTGCGTTAAAAGAATGCAGCGAAAGCATTTATTGGCTAAAAGTGTTAATGAACGCTAATTTAATTGATAATTTAGAGCAATATCTCAAGTTGGCAGAAGAAATAAAAGCAATGCTGATTTCATCGCTTAACACAGCTAAAAATTAAAGGCATCTTTATTATATTTAGTAAATAACCCCCCACACCAAAAAGTGAAAAGAGAATAATGAAAGGTACTCCCTCGCCGCAATTTAAAAATGGCAAGCTTGTAATTTTCATTATTATCTTTTCACTTTTTTAATATAAGGAGCACACAAAATGTATATATCATTCACAAAAAATGACATCGCCATAACAGACCTACAGCATTTTGACCTAGCTCAAACCCTTGAGAGCGGGCAGTGCTTCCGCTGGCAGCAGCTGGCCGAAAACCGCTACAGCGGCATAGTATGCGGTTGTTATGTTGAGATTTTGCAGGATGCTCAGGGCTTAACCTTCTTTAACACCACAGAAGCCGACTTTGAGCAAATATGGAGGCCTTTTTTTCACTTAGATTGTGATTATGCGTCAATTTTTGTCCATTTAATCAACCTTGAGCCTGAGCTGCTGCAAGCAGCTGAGTACTCCCAAGGCATACGCATTCTGGCACAAGAGCCTTGGGAGGCACTGTGCTCCTTCATCATTTCACAAAACAACAACATACCCCGTATAAAGGGCATTATAGGCCGACTTTGCGAGTGCTTCGGCGAGCCGTTAGCCAACGGGAAGGGCTATGCCTTCCCTACAGTGGAGGCTCTAATGCACCTTAATCCGGAGGATTTAGCCCCTCTTCGCAGTGGTTTTAGGGCTAAATATATACTGGATGCAGCCAAAAAAATCGGCAGCGGGATAGTGAATTTACCCGATCTGCGCACACTCCCTCTGGCTCAGGCTAGGGCGGAGCTGGTTAAAATATGCGGAGTTGGCCCAAAGGTGGCCGACTGCACCCTGCTATATGGCTTGGGGCATCTGGAGGCCTTTCCTGTGGATGTGTGGATAAAGCGTGTAATGGAGCAATACTTCCCCAATGGCACGCCAATTACTACTGATTCTTACGCAGGAGTGGCTCAGCAATACCTGTTTTATTGGGTGCGGAGCTTAAGCTGACCCTCTATTGGACAAGCCCTTCAACCATCGCTTCTAACTCTTGTGTTTATGTAACAAAGACAGCTATGCTTAAATACACACCTGCCTTTGCATGTTAAAAGAATTACTCTTCCATTTGCTTGCTAAGAAATCCGGCAGCAACCTGCGCCAGCTTTATTTCAGATTCCTTGGGTGCAGTGCCGCCATCGTTTTCAAGCAGCACAACCGCACCTGTTATATCTCCTGAGGAGATTATAGGGAACACGGCCACAGCAGAGCGGTCTATGCCCTCGGCAGGCAAAAACTTATCTCCGCCCTGCCCCAGTACAAAGCTCTTGCGCTCCTCTAAAAGGTTCTCAAGAGAGCTTGAAACTCTGCGCTCAAGATATTCCTTTTTAGAAACACCAGAGGCTGCAACCACGTGGTCACTATCGCAAATAAGCACGGGGAAGCCTGCGGTTTTGCTGAGCACCTCGGCATATTGAGCGGCCCAAGGCGAAATTTCACCTATGGGAGAATACTTTTTAAAAATAACCTCTCCGTCGCTGTCCGTATAGATTTCCAGCGGGTCGCCTTCACGGATACGCATAGTTCTTCTAATCTCTTTGGGTATAACAATGCGGCCTAAATCGTCTATTCTTCTAACTATACCTGTAGCTTTCATAACTATTCCTCCATTTATTCGCTAACTAGAGCCATAAATAGCTCTATAAATGTTAATTAGCAAAAATAGTTTTTGCTTCATACATCTGCTTTATACCCCTGTTTTGCAAAATTCTGCTATATTAATTGATTTTAAAAATTTTTTAAAAAAGTTAAAAAATAGCGAAAACTTATGAAAATCAAAGAAAATGGAAGATATTCCCTTGTAATTGGCTGTAATCGCCTAAAATCGGTGTTGAGTTCTTGTGAACTTATGATATAATTATAACATGTTAAGAAAAGTAGGCTTAACTATCAAAGGAATTAAGTGAACCGTATTACGAAATTGGAGGTCAAGCAAATGAACAAGAAGTTAGCACAAACCCAAAATTTTAAGAAAGAGGTTAAAGTTATGAAGAGAATTATTTCTTTGTGCATCTCCCTAGCACTAATCTTTAGCATGGTTCAGGCATTTAGCGTTCAAGCAGCCCCGAATACAGTGGTTAACATTCCCGATGTGAATTTAAGGCAGGCGTTGTTAAATCAAGTAGACTACAATGACGACGGCCAGCTTACCGAAAGCGAACTGGCGGATGTGTTTAATTTATACGCTGACAATGTATCCGATTTAACTGGCTTACAGTATTGCGATGAATTACATTGGATTACCCTGAGCCGTCCAGCTGTAAGCGATTGGTCTATTCTCACACAGTTAACTGGGCTTGACAGCGTGGAACTAAGCAATATTACCGACATTTCATTCATACCCTCCCTTACTAATTTGTCTTATGTTAGCATTGAATATTCTGATATTGCAGATTGGACTCCGCTTGCAGGCGCAACAAACCTTAGTTCTCTTCAGTTATTTGAGACCAATATAAGTGACATTTCTGCAATTTCAGGCCTTACAAACCTTTCCTATTTAAGTATTTATGGGGGCTCTGTTACAGATTGGTCTCCTATTGCAGGTTTAACAAACCTTAGCAGCTTAAGAATTTCAAATACAGACTTTGCTGATTCTTCTGTGCTTTCAGCCTTAGCCAATTTGGAAGTTGTTGACCTTAGTTTCACCCCATTGAGTGATTTATCTGTTCTTCAAGGGTTTCCTATTAATTCTCTTTACATTTCACATACAAATGTAAAAGATATATCATCCTTAGTAACTTTTGAGAATCTTTCAGCCTTGGATATATCAGGTTTGAGCTTAAGCGACTACTCAGTTTTAGAAAGCATACCAAACCTATGGCAGCTGCAGATTATTGATTCAGGAATAACAGATGTTTCTGCTTTTGCAAATCTGAACGGTCTTGGGCTTTTGGCTTTATCCAGCAACCAAATAACAGATGTTTCGCCCCTTGCTGGCTTAAGCGGTTTATATTTCTTGGATTTAGGCTACAACCAACTTGAAGACATTACACCCCTTGCAAGCTTAACTAGTTTAGACTACTTGTATTTAGATGGTAACAATCTTGATTTAACCGACCCCGACACAATGCAGGTAATAGAGGCACTAGAGGCTAACGGCACATGGGTTAATTATGAATACCAGATAATCCCCGACACCACCCCTGTTGTCAACATACCTGACGCAAACCTAAGGCAGGCGTTTTTTGACTATGGCGCAGACACAAACGGCGACGGTAAGCTTTCAGAGTATGAGCTTTCACAGGTTGATTATGTATGGGCCGAAGAGGTAGCAGATTTAAGCGGTTTGGAGTATTGCACCAACTTGGATTATTTGAGCTTGTACAATTCAACTGTAAGTGATTTTTCTGCCATGGCGCAGTTACCATTGCTTTATAGCCTTAACCTGTATGAAACCTCTGTAACAGACCTGTCATTTATTTCTGCGCTGACAAATCTTAAATATCTGAGTTTGGGAAACTGCCAAATAACAGACATTTCAGCCCTTGCTACATTGACAAATCTTGAAAGCCTGAGTTTGTACGGCAACCAAATAACAGATGTTTCAGCCCTTGCTGCACTAACAAATCTTGAAAGCCTAGATTTGGGCTACAACCAAATAACAGATATTTCTGCACTTTCCGCACTGACAAAGCTTGATTATCTGTATTTGGGCAACAATAAAATAACAGATATTTCAGCCCTTGCTTCACTTGCAAATCTTGGCTATCTGAGTTTGTACAACAACCAAGTAACAGATGTTTCACCTCTTGCGGGCTTAAGCAATTTGTATCAATTAGTTTTATGGGTAAACCAAATTGCAGATATTACCCCCCTTGCAAGCTTAACTAATTTAGAGTATTTGGATATAGAGAACAATGGGCTTAATTTAGACGACCCCGCCGTAATGCAGATAATAGAGACATTTTTGGCTAACGGCGCAACAGTTTGGTATCAATACCAAGACATCACAGGAATAGATAACACGCCAATTGTTAATATTCCTGACGAAAACCTAAAGGCAGCATTGTTGAAGACGTATGACAGCAACTGGGACGGCGAGCTTTCAGAGCGTGAGCTTTCAGGGGTTACTAATCTCTCTGCTTCTTTTGTATCAGACCTAAGCGGCTTGGAGTATTGCAATAAGCTTGTTGATTTGAGCTTGTATTATTCACAGGTAAGCAATTACTCTATCCTTGCACAGTTACCTGCAATTAAGTCCCTTAATCTGTATAACCTTGCTCAAGAAGGCCTTGCAGCCCTTTCTACCCTTACTAAGCCCACTTCTCTTGGCATTTATAATTCTTATATTGCAGATTTATCTCCCCTTACTACACTTTTAAAAAAAGGTTTTGAGCTGGATATCAGCAAGAACTACTTTGACACAGACCCAAAATCCGACACCTATGACACAATACAGCAGCTTAAAAAGAATGGCGTAAAAGTTAAGAATGATGGACAAAGCCCACTCTACACGTCAATCCAAACAAAAACACGCCTTAGCGGCAACAACAGAGTTGACACAGCCCTGGAAATCTCCAAAGAGGGCTGGGCAGACGGCGAGGCAACAGCAGTTGTTTTGGCAAGCGGTTCAAACTTTGCAGACGCACTGGCAGGCGGCCCATTTGCCGCATCAAAGGATGCCCCTATCCTGTTAACAACAGCAGCCACTCTGGAAGAAGACGTTAAAAAGGAAATAGCACGTCTTGGCGCAAAGGATGTTTACATTCTGGGCGGCGAAAGCTCCGTTAACAATGCTACATTTGATGAGCTTAGCAAGCTTTACAATGTAGAAAGGCTGGCAGGCGGAAACCGCTATGTTACCGCTGTTGAAATCGCCAAGGCTCTGGTAAAGGTCAAGGGCGCACCAACTGAGTTCTTCCTTGCAAGCGGTACCTCCTTCCCCGACGCGCTTTCTATAAGCCCTGTTGCGGCAATAAAGGGTGCTCCTATACTCTTCGCAAACCCCGGACAAAGTGCGCTTTCGGAAGAAGCCTCAACGTTTGTAAAAACTAATGCTATAAAGAGCTCCACAATAGTGGGCGGCACAAGCTCTGTAAACGCAAAGACAGAGGGCTCCCTTGCCTCTTTGGGAGTTACCGGAACAAGCCGTATTTCCGGCTCAAACCGCTATATCACCTCTGACTCTATATACAGAGCCTACAAGGATTTGTTTGCAGGCGATGCCTTTACTGTGGCAACAGGCGCAAGCTTCCCTGACGCACTTGCAGGCAGCTCATTTGCTGCAAAGAATCTTGCCCCCGTTATCCTGCTGCACCCTGATTACCTCTACAGCACAATCAGATTTGACCTGCGTACAAACGACAAATCAAAGCTTTATATCTTTGGCGGCACAAGCTCTGTTTCCAATAGCATAGTTACAAGATATGCAGGCGAATATGTTTCCCGTGTCACCCTTCGTTCTACCTTCACAACCGATGACTGGATGACAGCTCTTACTACTCTGGCTGCCGAGGATTCCGGCGTTAACTGTGTTAATGTTGCTGATACAGGCGATGATAATTACAGGCAGGATGTTATTACTGAATTCCTCTCAGGCGATGAATCTGACGTTCTGTACTACTGGATGGGCGATTATGCAAAGCCCTTAATAGACGCTGACAAGCTTGTCTCTATTGAAGAAATACAGCAGGATTACCCCAACTTTATTGCTGACCATGACATCAACCGTATTGATGCAGTAGGCGGCAAAGCTGCCGACGGCAAGCATTACTTTGTACCAAGCATTGGCTATTCTGAGGCTCTGCTTTACAACAAGGCTGTTCTTGATGCAGCAGGCGTAAGCGTGCCCGATGCTAACACCACCTATGAGCAGTGGGTTGAAGACCTTAAAAAGGTTAAAGACGCAGGATACACAGCCCTTGCCACAGTTTTTGACCCTGCCGAGGGTATACACTACCTCTGGGAGTACACCTCCTTCAACAATGAGCTGGATGCTTCACAGCACGGTGCGTACACCAAGGACGCAGCAGAAGCTGCCGCCTTTGCCGCAGGACTTGATGACATTAAAGCCCTTTATGACAATGGCTTGCTCTCACCCGATGCTGACACCATAACAAACAGCGATACATTTTTTGCCCTTATCGACGGCAATGCTGCTTTCTTTGTAGGCGGTTCATGGAGCTACAATGTTTGGAACGAAAATGTTGGCATAACCTACTTCCCCGCAAAGGCAGGCTCTAACCGCAAAAACACAGACGCTATAGGCGGTATCTCTATGGGCTACGCAATCTCCCGCAAGGCCTATGAAGACCCCGAAAAGAGAGCTGGTGTTGTTGCATTGGTGCAATCATTAACCTCTGCCGAGGCTCTGCTCTCCTTTGGCGAATGGCGCACCTACACCCTTTCAGCAAGTGCTGTTTCAAACAAAACCCGTGCTTATACTCCAAACTTTGATTGGACTCGTGCCAAACGCATAGCTGATCTTACAGCAGAAGATTATGACTACTATCCAACTCCACTCACCGATACCTTAAAATCTGCCCTTGCTTTTAACACAGGCATTACAATGTTCCAAGGTGCTGTGCAGGATGAATTTTCCCAAAAAAGTAGAGCCATCCTCTTCGGCCAGTCTGCAAACTTCTTCAACGGCACAGGCACAGCGGCCGATTTAATAGCTGCTGTTAACGCCGCATAAATTTCTCCTTAACTTTTGTTACCCTATTGCGGCGGAGCAGTTTGAATCGGCTGCCCCGCCGCACTTTTCAAGTGAAGAGTGAAGAGTTGTGGTGAATTTACTGCGCAAATTTTTAATTAAAGGGTACTACAGGTTTTTAAGATACCTAAAATTTTAAAAAAGTTAAAAAACTGCGAAAACTCATGAAAATCAAAGAAAATGGAATATATTCCCTTATAATTGGCTGTAATCGCCTAAAATCGGCATTGAGTTCTTATGAACTTATGTTATAATTGAAGCATGTTAAGAAAAGGAGGCTTAGCCGTTTCAAAAAGTAGTTGAATCTCATAACGAAATTGGAGGTCAAGAAAATGAGCAAAAAGTTAACGCAAGCCCAAAATTTAAAGAAAGAGGTTAAAGGTATGAAAAGGATTATTTCTTTGTGCATCTCTCTGGCATTAGTCTTTAGCATGGTTCAGGCATTGGGCGTTTCGGCAAAAACTACTCAGCAGCTTGAAGAAAGCAAGGTTACAAGATTTAGCGGCTCAAACAGGGTTAACACTGCGTTGGACATCTCCAGCGACTTCGAGACTTCAGACAGTGTTGTTTTGGCAAGCGGCAACGGCTTTGCAGATGCTCTTGCGGGAGTTCCTCTTGCTGGCTCTTTAAATGCTCCGCTGTTGTTAACAACAGGCAAAGCAATTGAGCCCTTGGTTCTTGAGGCAATTCAAAAGCTTAAAGCTTCAAATGTTTATATCTTAGGCGGCGAGAGCACAATCCCTGCTGCTGTAAAAAGTGCTCTTGAAGCTAAGGGTTTAAACGTTAAAAGGCTTTTTGGCGGCACAAGATATGGAACAGCTGTTGCAATAGCCACCGAACTGGCAGAGATAAACGGATCTGAGCCCTCACATGTAGTTATTGCCGACGCACTTAACTACCCTGACGCTCTTGCTGCCGGTGCTGCTGCCGGAAAATACGGTATGCCTATTCTGTTCACACCTAAAAATTCAGCCATTCTTAACAGCGAAACAGAAGCGTATATTGCAGGCATAAGTGAAGAGACAAAAGTTGCTTATATTGCAGGCGGAACTTCTTCTGTTCCCCAAGCTGTTGAAAACTATTTAGGCAAAAACCTATGTGATGATGTCGTAAGATTAGCCGGAAGCAACAGATATGAGACCTCGGTTGCTATTTGTGATGAATTCTACTATAACCTCTCATCTATAAGCCTTGCTGCCGGCGGCAACTTCCCTGATGCACTTGCAGGTGGCGCACATGCTGCTTTAAAGGGCTCACCACTGCTGTTAATCAACAATGTAAGTGTTGTTGGCAGTGTCCGGAATATAATTCAGCAGACAAAGCCTAAAGATGTATATGTTTACGGCGGTACAAGCGCACTTTCGGATAAAATTATCAGGTGGCATATCCTCGACAAGCTTCCAATCACCATTCGCTCAACCTTTACACCCAACGACTGGATGACAGCTCTGTTCTCCCTAGCTGCTGAGGATTCTGGTGTTGAGTATACCAACATTGCCGCTACAGGAGACGAGCGATACAAACAAGCTGTTAACACTGCATTCCTCTCCGGCAACGACCCAGACGTTCTTTACTACTGGATGGGTGCTGATGCAGAGCCTTTTGTAAGTGCCAACAAGTTCGTCTCTATTGACGAAATCAAGGCGGAATACCCTGACTTTGCCTCCGACCATGACATGAATCTCATTAAAGCTACCGCAACAGCTTCAGACGGCAAGCAGTATTTTATCCCTGGTCCTGGCTATTCTGAAGCACTGTTTGCCAACAAAAAGGTTTTGGCTGCCGCAGGCGTCTCCCTACCCGATAAAAACACCACCTATGAGCAGTGGGTTGCAAACCTTAAAACTATTAAGACTAAAGGCTATATTCCCCTTGCAACCGTTTTTGACCCTGCCGAGGGCATACACTACCTCTGGGAGTACACCTCCTACAACAACGAGAAGGTTGCCTCACAACATGGTTCATACACTAAGGACGCCGCAGAAGCTGCCGCCTTTGCCGCAGGACTTGACGACATCAAAGCTCTTTATACAGACGGCTTGCTCTACAATGGCGTTGGAGGAAATGCTAACACCGCAACAAACGGCGATGCATTTGATGCACTTCTTTCTGACAAGGCCGCTTTCTTTGTAGGCGGCTCTTGGAGCTACAATGTTACTAACCCCAATATCGCTATCACTTACTTCCCTGCAAAGGCAGGCGCAAGCCGCAAAAGCACAGACGCTATAGGCGATATCTCCATGGGCTTCGCAATCTCCCGCAATGCTTGGAATGACCTTGCTAAGAGAGATTCAGCTGTTCAGTTTGTGCAGTCTATCACCTCTGCCGAGGCTCTGCTCTCTTACGGTGAATGGCGCACCTACACCCTTTCGGCAAGTGCTGCTGCAAACAAAAATCGTGCCTATGTTATAACAGACACAGATTGGCTTGAGGCCGCTCGTATCTCTGAAGGTGCTATTGCAACTCCACTCACCGATACCTTAAAGTCTTCTCTTGCCTTTAACGCAGGCGTTACAATGTTCCAAGGTGCTGTTCAGGATTGGATTTCCCCTTCCGCCAAGGCTATCCTCTTCGGCCAATCCGCAGATTTCTTCAATGGCAATGTCACAGCTGCCGAGTTAATAGCTGCTGTTAACGCCACATATTATTAACGATTTCTCCTACCTTTTGTTCCCATATTGCGCGGCGGGGAGCCCAATCAACTCCCCGCCGCACACCCCCTAAGCCGCTTCCCCCGTATTCTTACAACAACAAGAAAGGCTACCGGTGTTAATTATGAAAAAATTTATGGCAATTCTACTGGCTGTTGCGCTTAGTGCAGCTACG
>JAISYX010000126.1 GCA_031269595.1 Oscillospiraceae bacterium | reverse complement strand
AAAGGTGCGATTGTCCTTCGCAACGCCGCCCCACTGCCCGTGTTTTCCGGTCATGAGCGGTTCGAGAACACCCCAGATTTTATCTGAAATGTCATGACGATGGTAAGATGCAAGTTTTGTGTCCATTAGAATACCTCTGTTTTCTTACCATTATAACACAATTCTTCTAACTTGTAAAGTCGTGTAGACACGCTCTAGCTCAATATCACAATATTTATGCTATACCTATTATTGCGGGAATGGGCTTTTCTGTGTGGGGCTTTGGCTTTTGGCTGGCGGCTTTAAGAGGCAATAACCCGCCAAATTGTAAATTACTTGCATTGGGTTCATTGTGCTTTGCACTTGTAGCAGGCTGCCGTCCACAGATAATTTTTGCAGGCGTGGTGATTTTGCCATTTTTATTCAAGCAAATTTTTATAAAAAGACGTTTGTTTACAAAAAACACCTATAAAGAGACATTGGCATTTTTTGCACCTTTTATAGTTGTGGCCGCAGGGGTAATGTTTTATAATCATATACGCTTTGGTTCGCCCTTCGATTTTGGCGCAAACTATAACCTTACCACAAACGATATGACAAAGAGAGGCTTTGTTCTTGGAAGAAGCGGTTTGGCATTGTTTACTTACTTTTTGCAGTCTTTAACACTTAACGCAAAATTCCCATTCCTTCACCCCTCTGAAATTAGTACATCATACTCAGGAACAACAATTTTTGAGCCAATGTACGGAGGAATCCTTGCCGCTACGCCATTCCTTTGGCTCTTGTTTTTACAAATACCACTGCGGCGAGAGCTAAAAAGTGAGAAGCTCGCATATATCGTTGGTATTACCTCCATTATGGCTGTGGTAATAAGCATAATAAACGCCCAAAGTGGCGGCTTATTGCAAAGATACTTTTCGGACTTTGGCTACCTTTTGTGCATAGGTGCAGCAATTATGTTTTTATTCCTTAACCGAATATTTACAAGCAAAGCTTTTAAAAAATTGAGTGCATGCTTTATTTCTTTCTCTATTGCTTTTAGTGCCTGTTATTGTTTGTTACTTGTATTTGCTGATTCTTATACTTGGTCAATGTTCACACAGAATCCTCATTTGTGGTTTTTTGCTAAATATCTGTTTTCATTCTGGATGTAATACTACGGGGCTGCAGCACATTTTTTATTGTGCCGCAGCCCCATTTAAATTCTATGACTATAAACCTAGACTCACCCAACAGCAGCAGCTTCAAACAACTCTGTTGTGATGCTGGTAATCTTTGCAGGTACACGCTTCTCCTCCTCCAAGCCCATGGCTTTGAGTATGGTTGCGTTCACCTTTTCCACCTCAAACTTCTCCTCGCACAGGGTAACGCTGTTTGTGCCCATGCGTATGCGCTCAGATTCGTTCTCTATCATCCACATCATGCGCTCGGCAAGAGCACGGCTGTTCCTTGTTGGCACAAGCCAGCCGTTGTAGCCGTTAAGCACTGTCTCTCTGCAACCGGGAGCGTCCGTTGTTAAAATAGCTCTGCCCATGGACATAGCCTCTAAAACGGCCTTGGGCGTGCCCTCGTGGTATGAGGGCAGGACAAACACATCGCATTCGGATATAGCGGGACGCACATCGTCCAAACGACCCAGATAATCCACTGTGCCTTTATCTATATATGCGGCTAAATCATCAAATTTGGCGGCTGTGGGGTTGGAATCCAAGCCCCCTGCAACCATAAATTCAGCGTGAGGATATTTTTCTTTGACAATCTCTGCTGCCTCAAGATATTCAAATATGCCCTTATCTCTGAGCAGCCTGCCAAGGAAGAGAAAACGCAGCTTGTTTTGCAGGGGAGTGGCCTTAAAGTGGCTCATATTAACCCCTGAGCCGTTGATAAAGGTTACGTCAGAATGCTCACTAAGCATGTTGTTTTTAAGCATGAAATCGTAATCATCATGATTTTGGAAGAAGACCTTTTTGCAGCAGCTCAAACCCTTTTGATACAATCTGCCCAACACAGGCCTAACCGCCTTGCATCTGGCAGAATCGCCCCTAAGCACCGAGCCAAGGCCTGTAACTATTGCAAAAATGTCGCTTACTCCTGCCTGCTGAGCCGCAACTGCGCCGTAGCAAATGGGCTTTGAGTGATATAAAAACACACAATCCGGCCTAAAAATGTCCAGCGCATGCTTAATTGAGCTACGGCACTTGAGGTCAGCCAGCACGTTCATGCCTGTCTTTTCCATGTAAATTTGATAATATGTACAGCCAAATTTCTCCACAGGCTCACGCCACTTGCGGGCATCGTCCGGTGCAAGAGCAATAACCTCATGCCCAAGCTTGGACATATCCCGAATCAACTCGCCCCTATGCCAAATTATTGTTTCGGCCGCTGAGCATATAACTACTATCCTCATAAAACCCCCCGCATGTTAGAGAACCGCACGCCAACCTTATGTAAACTTTCACTTGTTGCGCCTGCGTCTCTGCTTTTCTTGCCACTTTCAAAGTAACCCTTTGTTCCACCCCAAATTATCCCATGGCAGATTACAACATATCCCCACCGAAATTTTGTGCAATTTCGACAAAATATTGCATTCGCATTTATCTGCACTTATCCTAATTAGATAATAGACCAAATAAAAAGAATTGTCAATATCCTATCTTGGCAAAAAGTGTCTTCAAAGTAAGAAATAAGCACACAAATTTGTCTTTTTGCCGTTAATTAATTTTATTTTATCTATAATCGACAAGTCACAAAAGAACCAAAATTATTACAAAAGGTTAAGTTTGGTTTCAATGAAACTGCCGTTGCTTATACATCTAAAGCAACGGCAGCTTGATAATTCTATAATGATGTGCACGGCAGATCTATTCGTAATGTGTCCACATACGGATGATTTTTACAATGCCCTGATATGGAATGTCATTTACATTCTTTACGCTTCCATCATTAGGTAAAACCTGATAAACAAGTCGGTGCTGTTTATTTATGCGGCGTGAATAGGTATCTTGATAGCCCCTGAGTTTCTCATATTCCGGCGGATTTTGAAATGGGTTTTGCCTGATTGTCCTCAAGAGCAACGTCACCTTAGGTTTAAGCCCTGCCCTCTCTATAGACGTAGCGTCCTTTACAGCTTGTTTGGTGAGTTCAATATTAAACATCCGGCCACACCTCAGAAAGCGGCACACAATCCGAAAGGGGCGTTTCTATTCCCTCATTGATAGAAGCTGCCATTTTGGGGATAGAATTTAAATAATCTGTATCATTTTCAAAGATGCCCATACTGTAACGCTGAAAGGATATAAACTCCTGTATTCGCTCAATTACAGAATCGGGCAAAAGGTCAATTTCCTTCTTTACATATTCCCTGCTGGTCATTGGTGCAACCTCCTTCACTATCTTATAATCCCATCATATCACACTTTACATAATGCGTCAATATCCAAGCAAAATCTCTAAAACCTTAAGAACCAAAAGCAAAACTGAAATCACAGCACCGCCAACTTCAACCCAAAACGTTATTTTAAGGCTTTTTTTAACCTCATCTACCTGCAATTGCTCCTCAGGTGTCAGCTCTCTGTTTAAATCCTCCTCTGTTAGGGAATTCAGCTCGTCAATATAGATATTCAGCTCAGTTTTATACTCCCTAAGAGCCTTTCTATAGCGGATAATCCACCAGCAGCTTAATGCCGCAAGAAGCAGAAAAACCCCTGTAACAATCAATTTAAAGCTGATAGAGACATCAGCTCCATCAAACCATAGTCCCAGTGTAAATGTCCCGACAGCCAAGGTCAAAATCAAAAACATCACCAAGGGATACAAGCTTGGCTTGAACAAAGTTTTAAATGCAGATATAAGGTCTTTTTTCTCATTGGCATCAAACGCAGAGCTGCCTTGAGCTTCAATTTCCTTTTTCTTAGACATAATGCAATCACCCCTTCAAAGCCTCTACAGCAGCATTTTAAGCCCAATAATCAAAATCGAAAGCGCAACACTTATAATTTCAACCCAAAGCAGTATTTGAGTACGTTTATAACGCTTCTCTACATGCTGCTTTTCCTCTGGTGTAGGCTCTTTGAGCAAATCCTCTGCTGTTAGGGAGTCCAGCTCTGCAATATATGCGCTAAGCTCCAGCTTATACTTACTTAAAGCCGCTTGATAGCGGGAGAGCAGCCAACAGCTTGCTGCAAACAGCACCAAAAAAATTCCTGTAATAATCCAGCTGGCAGGCCGAGCTTCCTCTCCCTGCCATATGAACAGCATGGCTATGCCCACCACCAGTGTCAAAATCAAAAATTGCACCAGTGGATATAGGCTTGGCTTGTATAGAGCTTTAAACAGAGCTATAGCCTCTTGTCTCTCCTTTGCGTCCAGCGCAGAGCTGCTCTGGTTCTCGATTTCTTCCTTGTTAGACACGCAATCACTCCCTATTCCATAAGAGCACAAATCCCTCAAGAAAGCCTTGAGGGATTTAAAAAACATAATCTTGGGTTCAATTTGCGGTAACACAGCCTTAAAAGGCTCATGCTGCGCTGTGTTCGCAAGCCTTCCCCTGTTTGGCACAAACTATCTCTTTGAGAACTGTGGTGCTCTTCTTGCGCCCTTGAGGCCGTATTTCTTTCTCTCCTTCATTCTTGGGTCGCGGGTGAGGAAGCCTGCCTTCTTAAGTGATGCGCGGAGATTCTCGGTGTCATATTGCAAAAGTGCTCTTGAAACGCCGTGGCGTATAGCACCGGCCTGGCCGGTAACACCGCCGCCGCCTACTCTGCAAATAATGTCAAACTTATCCAGCGTACCTGTAAGTGCAAGCGGCTGGCGAACTATCAGCTTTAGGGTTTCAAGACCAAAGTAATCGTCTATATCTCTGTCGTTAATTGTTACCTTGCCTGTTCCCTGATAAAGTCTTACACGGGCAACAGAGCTCTTTCTTCTGCCTGTGCCGTAAAAATAAGGAATCTTATCGTACATTTAAAGCGTTCTCCTTTCTTATCTTTCCCAAAGCTCTGGCTTTTGGGCTGCGTGGTTATGCTCTGCGCCGTTGTAAACACGAAGTCTTAAAGCAGCAGAACGCCCTATGGTGGTAGAGGGAATCATGCCCTTAACGGCCTTTGTAAGCACTATTGAAGGGTCTTTAGCCATAAGGGTTTTGGCGGTAACAGACTTAAGATTGCCTATATAACCTGTGTGATGGTAATAGGTTTTTTGCTCCAGCTTGTTACCTGTGAGCACAGCCTGAGCTGCGTTGATGATTATAACGTGGTCTCCGCAATCAACATGTGTTGCGAAGGTGGGCTTATGCTTGCCTCTTAGCAAGATAGCGGCCTGAGCGGCCACACGGCCTACAGGCTTGCCGGCAGCGTCCAGCACATACCATTTGCGCTCAATCTGGCCGGCCTTAGGCATAAATGTTGCCATAGGTTTTACCTCCGAAGTTTTAGATATTATAGATTAGATAGTTTATATTAGCTGCACATGCACCCAACATTTACTTAAAATCTGAACAAATAGCATAATACCACGTTTTGGGCGGGATGTCAATAACAATTTTTCAAAAATTTAATTTAGAAGGATCATGCTCTTAATTTCTTAGATTTTCTCTGTTTTTCTTCCGTTTACTCCAATTGCAAATCACGCTTTTATATTTTAGCCAGTGTATATAAAAGCCAAAATGGCATAAAATGTATGCAAAGGATTGCTTGATTTTGAAAAAGAACCAAGAAAGGATGCAGGAGGCCGGCAAAATATTTTTAACAATGTTTTGTGTGCGGGTTCCCTGACACGTGGTGTCACTATGATTGCTGCAATAAAATATTTACATCTTAATCCCTTTGAATATCCCGACACCGCTCCCTCTCTTGAGGAGGCCAGAATCAGCGAGCCTCACTCCCAGGCGCACAGTGACAGATGCTTTTCAAAAATTCGCAATATTCAAAGAAATATCGAGCAAAAGGCAGAAAACAGAAGCTAATCTAATGTAATTGGCATTTTTGCCGATTTTTTCAGTTTGACTTTCTTTGACTTTAGCCTTATAATATACTCAAGGTCAAAGTTAGTCAAAGTTAGATTTCGGCCTTTATCTGTTAAAAAGGGAGGCGATGTATTGCGAATAAGTGATGTAGTTGCTCAAACTATAATTAAAATGCTGGACGCCTCAAATGGAGAGGCCAGCATTCAGCGCAACGAGCTGGCGGCTCTGCTGGGCTGTGTGCCAAGCCAGATTAACTATGTTATAACCTCACGCTTTACCCCCGAGCAGGGCTATATAGTTGAAAGCCGCAGAGGCGGCGGCGGCTTTATACGCATTACCCGCATTAAAATGGACAGGTGCGCAGCAATAATGCACACTGTAAATTCGCTGGGTGATGCCCTAAGTCAAGAGACAGCAAAGGCCATTGTGCTTAATCTTTCGGCGCAGGAGCTGCTCACACCTGAGGTAACAAGGGTTATGCTGGCAGCGGTATTCGACAATTCCTACAGGAAAATCCCTGTTATACTAAGGGATAGTGTAAGGTCAGAAATTCTAAAGCAAATGCTGGTTAATACCTTATAAAAGGAGGATTCACTATGTTATGTGACATCTGCAAACAAAATGAAGCAACCAACCATTATAAAAAAATAGTTAACGATAAGATAAGCGAGGCGCATCTATGCAACGAATGCGCTAAAACTCACGGCTTACCAAGCCCGCTTACGGGCTTGAGCTTTGATTTTGGCAACCTGCTAAGCGGCTTCTTTGATCTGCCCCAGCTTGGCAACCCTCAAAGCAAGGCTGAGCTTCCTAAATGTCCCGCCTGCAGCACAGATTTTGCTCAAATTGCAAAAACAGGACGTGTGGGCTGTGCACAGTGCTATGATGTATTTGACGAGCAGCTCCTGCCAAGCATAAGGCGCATCCACGGCGACACCATGCACCTTGGCAAGCTGCCAAAATCGGCTGGCAAGCAGGCAAGAGTTAAGGCGGAGCTTATCAGCCTTAAGGAGGAGCTACAGGAGGCCATTAGGGTGCAGGAATTTGAAAAGGCCGCAGAGCTAAGAGATAAAATTAATGGTCTGGAGGGCGGTGCAGAAAATGCTTAATAATCAATATTGGTACACTGCCAAGGGCAATAATTCCGACACAGTACTTAGCACCAGAATCCGCTTTGCACGCAATTTAAAGGGCTATCCCTTCCCTCAAGTGCTTGATACAGCTCAAAAAAAGCAGCTCTGTGAAGAGGTTAAAAACGCACTTTTCGCAAGCTCTGCCTTTGCCGATTTTCAATATATTGAAATGGAGCAGTTAAACGACGTTGAAGCAGTCTCACTGCTGGAGCGTCACCTTATAAGCTTTGAATTTGCAGGTAATCGGGCAGGCAAGGCCTTGATTTTAAGCCCCGATGAGAGCGTGAGCATCATGCTTTGTGAGGAGGACCATATACGCATACAGGTTATTAAATCCGGCTTGGATTTTGAGCAGACCTACGCCGCAGCTGACAATATCGACAACCTGCTGGACGAGAGCCTCGCCTATGCCTTTGACGAGCGGCTAGGCTATCTTACCGCCTGCCCCACCAATCTGGGCACAGGCATGAGAGCCTCTGTTATGCTGCATCTCCCCTCCTTGCAAGAGAGCGGCGCAATGCAGCGAATTTCTGCCGGCTTAGCCAAAATAGGCCTGACCATACGTGGCTTTTACGGTGAATCCAGCGAGCCGGAGGGCTGCATTTACCAGCTTTCAAATCAAGTAACGCTGGGCTTAAGCGAAAAATCAGCAATAGATAATCTGCGCAATATATCCGTTCAAATAATAGAACAGGAGCGGGAGGCTCGTGCAGGCTATATAAAGAATGAGCTTATAGAGGATAAAATCTGGCGTTCCTATGCTATGCTTAAATACGCAAGGCTGCTCTCTAACACTGAGTTTATGAAGTATCTCTCTAATGTGCGTTTGGGTGCTGCCTCTGGCATCTTGCCAAATTTACAGCCTGAGCAGCTAAGCGAGCTTATGATTAAAAATCAGCCTGCTATGCTTATTTCTGCCTCAAAGCGCAATATTTCGCCCCGAGAATGCGATATACTTAGGGCGGCGGAGGTGCGCAAAGCTTTTGCAATTGAAAATTGAAAATGAAAAATTTTTTAATGCGTAATTCATAATGCGTAATTCGTAATTAAATGTGAATTTGCTGCGCAAATTTTAATTAAAGGAGGTTAATCTGTGTTTCAATTTGAAGGATTTACAGAAAAGGCTAATAATGCCATAAATTATGCCGTTAACACGGCCGAGGAATACGGCCACACTTATCTTGGTACAGAGCATATACTCATAGGCCTGTTAAAGGAGGAGAGCGGCGTGGCCGCCTCTGCCCTTAAGGAGGCAGGGGTTAAGCTTGAGGAGGTTGAGGACAGAATCAAATCAACCGTGGGCACAGGTGCAAGAACCCAGCTCACCCTTAACGATTTTACCGCCCGCACCAAGCGCATTATACAAATGTCCGTTAAGGCGGCAGGGAGCATGGGGCACGATTATATAGGCACAGAGCACATCCTGCTATCCCTGCTCAACGAGTCTGATTGCTTTGCCTCTCGCTTTTTACACGACCTTGGCATTTCGCCGGAGGCGGTTACGAAGTATGCTCTGGATGCCGTTGGAGGGGAATCTCCCTTTGAGGATGAGGCTGACGAAGCTCCTGATACAGGCAGCTTTTTTGGCTCTGCCAAGGCCGCACACACCGGCAGAGGCGGCAAGAGCAGCTCTAAGACGCTGGAAAAGTTCGGCCGCAATTTAACCGAGGAGGCCAAAAAGGGCAACATAGACCCTGTTATAGGCCGCAGCGAGGAGATTGACAGGGTAATTCAAATCCTCTCCCGCCGCACCAAAAACAACCCCTGTCTTATAGGCGAGCCCGGGGTGGGCAAAACCGCCATTGCAGAGGGGCTGGCAATCAAAATCAATTCGGGGGATGTGCCCGAAACCCTAAAGGATAAAAAGCTCATAACCCTTGATTTAACAGGCATGGTTGCGGGCACAAAATACAGGGGGGATTTTGAGGAACGCATTAAAAGTGCCATAGATGAGGTTCAGCGGGCAAAGGATATTATACTGTTTATTGACGAGATTCACACCATTATAGGCACAGGCGCAGCCGAGGGTGCGGCTGATGCCGCAAACATACTCAAGCCCTCCCTCTCAAAGGGCAGCTTGCAGGTTATAGGCGCAACCACAATAGACGAATACCGCAAGCACATTGAAAAGGATGCCGCTCTTGAAAGACGTTTTCAGCCTGTAACTGTGGGCGAGCCCAGCGAGGATGAATCTGTTCAGATACTAAAGGGCTTGCGTGACAGGTATGAGGCTCACCACAAGGTTAAAATCACCGACGAGGCAATAGCGGCCGCCGTGCACCTTTCCACCCGCTATATCAATGATAGGTATCTGCCTGATAAGGCCATAGATTTAATAGACGAGGCGGCCTCCCGTGTCCGTTTGCGCAAGCTGACCCCTCCCCCCGATTTGCAGGAGCTGCAAAAGCGCATATCCGCATTGCAGGCCGAAAAATCCGAGGCGGTTAACAATCAGGATTTTGAGCGTGCCGCAAGAATAAGGGACGAGGAAAAGCTGATAAATGAAAAGCTGCAAAAGGCTAAAGCTGATTGGGACGACGCCAACGCCAGAGCCTCAGGGGAGGTTAACGAGGGCGATATAGCCGAGATTGTCTCCATGTGGTCAGGTGTGCCTGTGGTGCAGCTGACACAGGCTGAGAGCGAGCGTCTGCTAAAGCTGGAGGAGATACTGCACAGGCGCATAGTAGGGCAGGAGGAGGCTGTTACCTCTGTTGCAAAGGCCATTAGAAGGGGCAGGGTTGGACTAAAGGATAAGAAGAGGCCCACAGGCTCATTCATCTTTTTAGGCCCAACAGGCGTTGGTAAAACGGAGCTATGCAAGGCCTTGGCCGAGGCTCTGTTTGGCAACGAGGAGAGCATAATCAGGCTGGATATGTCCGAATTTATGGAAAAGCACACGGTTTCAAAGCTAATCGGCTCACCGCCCGGGTATATAGGCTTTGACGAGGGCGGACAGCTCACCGAAAAGATACGCCGCAAGCCCTATTCTGTGCTGCTTTTTGACGAGATTGAAAAGGCACACCCCGACGTGTTTAACATCATGCTGCAAATACTGGAGGACGGCCAATTAACGGATTCTCAGGGCAGAAGAGTGAGCTTTCGCAACACTATAATCATTATGACCTCAAACGTAGGCGCAAGGCTTATCACCGAAAAGCAGAAGGCCTTGGGCTTTGGCACACAGGGCAGCAACCCCTCTGAGGAGGATTATGAGGCCGTGCGGGAAGCTGTGCTGGGCGAGCTAAAAAAGACCTTTAAGCCGGAATTTCTTAACCGTATTGACGATATAATCGTGTTTAGAAAGCTTGGTGACGAGGACATCAAGGCCATAGCACAGCGTATGCTGGAGGACTTGAATAGGCGTGTAAACGAGCTGGATATGCAGCTGGAATTTGACCCCAGCGTTGTAGAAAAGATAGCCAGCGAGGGCTTTGACCCAATTTATGGCGCACGCCCACTTAGAAGGGCTATTCAAAGCAAGCTGCTTGACCCTCTCTCAGAAAAGCTGCTGGAGAGCAGCTTTAAGGCAGGCGACAGCATTAAATGCAGGTTTGATGAAAATTTAGGCTTTGTATTTGAGTAAATAAGCAAATGAGGAGATGAGTTTTTGTCTCCTCTTTTGTGTTGCATATCGTTAGGCTTACAACTTTTTAATTCATTAAAAATGCGCTTATAATGTATACATCATGTTGACATTGCGCATATTATATGCTAAACTAAGTATAGTAGAAATGGAGGGATGCATATGTCCAGTACAAATATGAACATTCGCATGGACAGCGAAATTAAAAGCCAAGCTGAATTGCTTTTTGCACAGTTTGGCATAAACATGACAACTGCAATTAATATGTTTTTGCGGCAGGCAGTGCGGCAACAGGCTATTCCATTTGAATTAAAGCTGGAAACGCCTAACGCCGAAACTGTTGCAGCACTGCTCGAGGCAGAAAAAATTAGCCGTGACCCAAACACCAAGCGTTACGCAAGCTTCTCTGAGCTTCTTTCGGAGGTTCAGAATGAAGTATGAAATTCAGGCACTCACTCTGATTTATTTTAAACCTCATCAAACCTAAATACAGTTTTGATGAAAATTCAAGCCTTTCCTCATAATATTGACATTGCGCATACTCTATGCTAAAATATAGTGGAATCGGTAAATAACGATTACTAACAAAAATTGAGAGGATTTTGTCTATGAAAAAAACACTTTCCCTATTGGTTCTGTTAGCAGCTTTTGCTGTGCTGTTTACGGCTTGTAAGGGTGCGGAGAAGCCCTCGACTTCATCGGCACCAAGCTTCACAGTTAGTACAGAGGTTCGTATTAACAATGACGGCAATGCCACCGGAGGTTGGAGTAAAAGCGTAAACGCTCAGCCCGGCGATACCGTCGAGTTCTTAATCACCTACAAAAACACTGGCAATATTCAGCAAAACGATGTGGTGGTTAAGGATAAGCTGCCCGATTATCTCACTTATATTGAGGGCTCTGCCCGCTATTACAATGCCGCTAACCCAAGCTCAGCAGGCGGACATGCTGCCTCAGACGAGGTCACCGGTGCAGGGCTAAATGTTGGTAACTATGCTCCCGAGGCCGATGCAATGGTAACCTTTTGTGCAAAGGTGGCAGGGCTTGATGCTCTTCCCAAGGGCGAAAACGCCATTACTAACACTGGCCGAGTTGAAACCGCAAACGGCTCAAAAGAGGATTCTGCAACTATTATCGTTAATGTGCAATAGGCTTCTTGTTCTTACACTTAGCGGATTGAGAATAACAAAAATATATGGGGGTTTATTATGTTATCAGAACAATTATTAGCAGAGGCTAAAGCGGGTTCTATTGAGGCTATGGCAGGCGTTGGGTATACTTATTTATATGGCGACGGCACAGCAAAGGACTATAACAAAGCCGTTGAATATCTTATTCCCGCCGCTGACAAGGGGAACATAAAGTCACAGCTGATGTTAGGGCATTGCTATTTGAATGGATTTGGTGTAACAAAAAACTTCGCAAAGGCACTTGATTACTATTTGAGAGCAGCTAAAAGCGGAGATGCCTATGCTCAGCTTGAAGCAGGCAATGTTTATCATTATGGGTGGGGCGTAGAACGTAATTTAATTACAGCAAAGCAATGGTACGAGAAAGCTGCCGCACAGGGCAATGAAAATTCAAAAACCGCTCTTGCTGAACTAAAAGGTATTTAAACAACACCGTTAGGCATTTTATATTTAAACAATTAAGCAAAAGGAGATGAAGTAAAATCATCTCCTTTTAGTTATTATGTCGAAATTTTACGTATTTTTTACAAACTCTTGCCTTTTTGTTGACTTTTGGGGAAGCTATGGCTATCATATAAGATGGGTTAAGTTATTAATTGATTATTTTAAAGGAGCTTATAATTTATGAAGCTTACAGATTTTCTTGCCCTATTCGGCGGACTAGCCTTCTTCCTTTACGGCATGTTCATCATGTCCTCTTCACTCGAAAAAATGGCCGGAGGAAAGCTTGAACGAATCCTAAGGCAGATGACCTCAGGCAGACTAAGAGGTTTTTTTCTTGGTGTGGGCATAACTGCAATTATTCAGTCCTCTTCCGCAGTTACGGTTATGCTGGTTGGTTTTGTAAACTCCGGCATTATGGAGCTTTGGCAAAGCATAGGTGTTATTATAGGTGCAAATATAGGCACAACAATGACAGGCTGGATAACAAGCCTTTCCGGCATAGACGGAGATTCCGGCATTATCGCCCTGCTAAAGCCGGAGGCATTTTCGCCTATTCTGGCCTTTATAGGTATACTGCTTGTCATGCTCGCCAAAAGCAGCAAAAAGAAGGATACAGGCAACATTCTGCTGGGCTTTGCCCTGTTGCTTACGGGCATGTCAATTATGAGTGCCGCAGTTAAGCCGCTGCGCTC
>JAISYX010000101.1 GCA_031269595.1 Oscillospiraceae bacterium | reverse complement strand
CTGAGCCAAGCCCGCTGTAAGGTTTTGTGTGGTGGTGGATTTACCTATACCGCCTTTGCCGTAAATAGCAATTTGACGAATTTCTGCCATGTGTTTATTCTCCTTCGAATGTTTAAATATTAATCGAGTCCCTCTGTGTTACTACTTGTTTGTAGAGGCAGACCTATGTGTCTGCCCAAAGACGGACATTTTACGGTAATCTGGGCAGACACATAGGTCTGCCCCTACGGTTTTTTAGAGATGCTCGAAATATTAACTAACCGTGTGAAAAGGTATCGGCTGCCTCAAGCTTGTTGTAAACCTGATTGCGGAACTCGCTCTGCCCGGGTATTCCTATGCTGTCTGCACGGCAGTGCTGACAGTGCCTGAACACCTGCACATGCTGCTCGGCGACTCTTCGGGCTGCATCTATTTGGGAGCAATCTGGCTCTTTGCAGTGCGCCAGCTCGTGCCTTGGTATAAGCGGGATTAGGTTATATATATGCACACCTAAGTCGGCAACCGTCTCGGCTATCTCCTCTATGTGCTCGCCGTTTATTTCGGGCACAAGCACAGTGTTTATTTTAACGGTTATACCCGCATCTGTAACCCTTTGTATGCCCTCAAGCTGATTTCTAATAAGTATCTCTGCGGCCTTAACTCCTGTTAAGTATTCGCCCTGCCAAACTATGCCGCCGCACAGCTCCGCCAGAATTAGCGGGTCAACCGCATTAACCGTGACAGTTAGGGTGTCTATGCCCACCTCTATAATTTCATCTGCCTTTTGGGGCAGCTTAAGGCCATTGGTGCTCATGCACTTTATAATGTCAGGGAACTCCCTGCCCACAAGGCGGAAGGTCTCCAGTGCGTGGGGTGTTGCCAGAGTATCCCCTGGGCCTGCTATGCCTGCAACCGTTATATCGGGGCACAGCTCCAGCGATTTGCGAACTACCTCAACTGCCTCCTGCGGGCTTATAACCTTGCTTGCCACCCCTGGGTGCTCTTTATATTCATCGGGCACTCTGCTGCAAAACTTGCATGCAATGTTGCAGGAAGGCGAAACCGGAAGGTGTATTCTGCCCTTGTTGTTTGGCCTGCCCTCTGCAAAGCAGGGGTGACGCTCAGCTAGGCTTCTGTTTAACATATACGCCCTCCTCTCATTCCAAAACCTGTAAATTCCTATTAACCATATTAGATTTATATGTCTTATGCAATAGGTATGATACCACTTTTTTTTATTTTTGTCAATCATTTGCGTAAAAATTTTTACGTGAATTTTAAATATATTCATTGAAACAAAAAAAGAGACCTCTTGAAATGAGGTCTCAGCAAATGCGTAGGTTATTACTTTATGATTTTTATCATTTGCACTAAGTAATGGATGTTGACTTATCCATTGTGCTTCGTAAAGAACTCCCTTACATCTTCTCTTTTTACATCTTGAAACTTTTCAGGCTCAGAAATGAGCTTTTCGGAGTGTTCTTCCGATTTTTTAATAGCTTCCAAGAATTTAAGGCAATTCTGTTCCCCTCTTATTGTTACATTGTTAAATATACTTTCAGTTGCCATATAGAACACCTCCTCTATCATCATATTCTTATTATACAGCAAAATCAACACAAAATTCTTATTAACTTTAGTTTAACACCATTTTCGAATTTATTCAAGCCCCTATATTTAGTAGTTTTATAAAAGTTTAAGCAAAAAATACAACATATTGAAATTCGTGGCGTTTATTCAGGTTTTTAAAGGTAAAATCAGGCAGTTATAAAAACGAGCAAATCCCACTAAGGCTATTGATTGTTAACCATTAACCATTAATCATTTGTTAAAATTCGTCACACCACATCCAAATTGTAATATACTGTATAAATGGATTTTTTAGGAGGACACACCTATGTCAGATTTACATAACGCAGCCACTATTCCCCATAATCACCCGCCAAATATCACACCTCCTTTTGTTGGGATAATGCACTTTAACTGCAGCACGGAGCTGCTCCCGCTTCTAAAGCACTGCATGTATATTTGGACCAATTCTACACACGAATTCTGGTTTTTTTTAAATGACGTACGGGACCATGAGCTTTTTGGCTTTGTCTGGAACGGAAATAGCTGGAGAAAGTCCGAAGGCATTCCCTTTAACAATATATTAAGCATTTTATAGGAGGAGGACTTATGCCATATAGTAACGAAAGGCCTGAATATGAAGAGATAAACAAAATCTTTGATGCAGCCATGAGCACAGGAGAGGCTGTAAACACCCCCAAAAGAGAGGTTATTGTAAAGTACAGCGGCAGCTTAGATAAGCTTGCCTCAGATTTAAACGCACAGGTTGAGCTTTTAGGCGAGGACAGCGCAATTGTCACACTTTTACGGGAGGATATAAAAAAACTTTATAATTATCCCGAAATTGAATATTTTGAGCTTTCAAAGCGTCTGGTTTTAACTCTGCTCTCCAGTGCAGAAAGTGCCTGTATCACTTCTGTAAGAGATTCAGCAGACTACGGCAATTTATCCGGCGAGGGTATACTCGTGTCTATAATTGACAGCGGGGTAGATTATACCCACCCCGCTTTTATTAACGCCGATAACACCACGCGCATAAGATACATATGGGACCAAACAACACCCTCTGAAGCTCCCCCAAGCGGCTTTAAGTACGGCACAGAATACACAAGCGAGCAAATCAATCAGGCCTTAGCCTCAGAAAATCCCCTTGCCATAATACCTCAGCTGGATGTGCTTGGTCACGGCACAGCTGTGTGCGGCGCAGCAGCGGGCAACGGCCGCTCGCAGCAGCCCGCCTACACGGGAGTTGCACCCAAGGCCGCAATTATGGCAGTTAAGCTTGGCAGAAACGAGGGCGAGGGCACCTTTGCCAGAACAACAGAGCTTATGCGTGCGGTAAAATACTCCTATGACAAGGCGGCGGAGCTTGGCATGCCTCTGGTTGTAAACATAAGCTACGGCTCAAACGACGGTGCACACGACGGTGTGTCAATATTTGAAAGCTACCTGAATAAAATAGCACAGCGGGGTAAGTCCTGCATAATTGTGGCCTCCGGAAATGAGGGGGCGGCAGGGCACCACTTTCATACCGTTTTAAGGAATGAGCCTGTAGTTGCAGAATTTTCTATGAGCGAAAACATCACTTCTTTATATGCAACTATATGGAAAAACTTTGCAGATGTTGTAAGCGTTGAGATAGTATCCCCAAGCGGAATGAGCAGCGGAAATGTCAATATAAAAAACTCCCCCGCTCTTGTGCATTTGGACGGTGCCATTATTTACATCAATGCAGGTCAGCCCTCACATTATTCTACAGCGCAGGAAATTTTTGCCCTGGTAAGTCCTAAAGGCAAATTTTTGAGCCCCGGCCTTGGCAAAATCATACTAAAACCCATACGCATTGTAGACGGAAGAGTAGATATTTGGCTGCCCACCCTTGAGGAGGTGACAGACAGAACCTCTTTTCTGCACCCCACCACCGAGACTACCCTCACTATACCCTCTACCGCCTTTAACGTTATAACGGTGGGAGGCTATAACTCCAAGCTGGATGCAGAGGCCGCCTTTTCCGGCAGGGGCTACACCAGAAACAACGAGTTTATAAAGCCTGATTTGGTTGCACCGGCAGTAGATGTTGTCTCATGCCGTGCAGGGGGCGGCTATGGAACCTTTACAGGCACCAGCATTGCAGCTCCTATAGTTTCGGGGGCTTCCGCCCTGCTTATGGAGTGGGGAATTGTTAAGGGCAACGACCCCTTCCTATACGGGCAAAGGTTAAAAGCCTTTTTGCAAAGAAACGCAGCCCGCAACCCTGATAGGGAATATCCAAACCCTATATGGGGCTATGGCACGCTGTGCCTTAAAGAGGCTATTGACAATTTGATTACCTTTAAGTACTTAGACGAAAGGAGGAACCTGTTTTGAATGAGCCTTCTCAAAATATAGAGCAGCTTATTGCCTCAGGGTATTTTGACAGACCTGATGTGGCGGATTTGGTAATACGCAAGGAGTATCTAGCAGACATTAACGCCATTGGAATAAGCGAGGTTTATGTGGGAAGAAAACTCCAAAATTCTTATGAGATTATCTATTTGCCTGAGCGCAATATAGAAGCCTTTGTATCCAATCTAGCTGTTAACAGGTTACATCTTATACCTAATCTGCTGGGTCTTTTATCCAAAACCGAGATGGATGTCTCGGGGATAACCAAGGTTCAGCAACAGCCCTATCTGGATTTAAGGGGTCGAGGCGTACTCCTTGCTTTTATAGACACCGGCATAGATTACACAAATAACGCCTTTAGATACGCCGGAGACGGCTCTACACGCATCAAATACATATGGGATCAGAGCATTCCGGGCAACCCTCCCAAGGACTTTTGGTTTGGCAGCGAGTATACAGAGGAGCAGCTTAACCATGCACTTGATACCGAAACACCCTTTGAGGTAGTGCCAAGCAGGGATAACGTGGGACACGGAACATTCCTCGCAGGCGTTGCGGGCAGCAGCCTGCCCAATGAATATATAGGCGCAGCACCTGACGCAGAATTCCTTATAGTCAAGCTTAGAAAGGGCAAACCCTTTCAATATAGGGAATTTATGGTTCTTGACAGTCAGGACAATGCTTTTTCCTCATCTGATTTAATGCTGGGCATAGAATATGTACTTGAAAAGGCGAAGGAACTTAAACGACCCGTTTCAATATGTATAGGTCTGGGCTGCAACAATGGCGGCCATGACGGCCTTAGTATGCTGGAGGAATACCTTTCGGAGGTAGAAAAGCAGGTGGGTGTATCCATTTCCATAGCCGTGGGTAACGAGGCACTGGCGAGGCACCATTATAACACCACCCTGACAAACGACCATCAAAGTGAGGTTATAGAAATAACAACAGACGGAATCCAGTCCGGCGGGCTTAGCCTGCAAATCTGGAACGGGATTTCGGATAGGATTTCGGTTTCAATAACATCTCCCACAGGCGAGATGATAGGCCGGATACCCGCCCGTTCTAACACGGTATTCGAATCGGGACTTGTGCTGGAGCGTGCACGTATAAGGGTTTCCTACTCCTTTCCCCTGCTGCGCAGCGGAGGGCAGCTTACATGGATTAAAATTACAGACCCAACCCCGGGAATATGGAGATTTACGGTTTATGGGGACATAATAATAAACGGCAGTATACACGCCTGGCTGCCCCTTACAGGCTTTATAGACCCCCACATAGCTTTTCTTTCGCCCTCGCCTAACTATACCGTCACTGTCCCCAGTGCAGCCTTAGGAATTGCTGCCATTGGGGCATATTCGGCAAAAACAAACAGCCTAAACCCCGATTCCTCATGGGGTCCCAGCAGACTGCCCGCAATAACTCCCGATTTAACCGCCCCTGGCACAGATGTTTTGGGCATATTCCCAAACGGGGCAACGGGGGTTATGTCCGGCACCAGCGTTGCGGCGGCTATAACAGCGGGTGCATGTGCACAAATGCTGCAATGGGGCATAGTTGAAAACAACGAGCCTGCAATGAACGGCTATTTAATACGAGCCCTTCTTATAAGAGGCTGCGATAAGGACGAGGGCATAACCTACCCCAACGAGCAGTGGGGCTACGGCAAGCTTAACCTTTACAACACCTTTGTGCAGATTAGGGGAACGGTTTAATTAATAAGTTGAAAATTAAAAGTTGAAAGTTGAAAATTAAGGTGTATTTGCTACGCAAATTTGATTAAATATTTAATTAAAAAATGTGCGTCATTGCGAGCATGCGAGCACGCAGCCAAGCTACAATAACAGTAAAGTGTGGTGTGCGAAGCAATCCAGTGGAACAAAGCCATAGCCTCAACAATAGCACAGGGGCTTAGTTTCACTGGATTGCTTCGCACTCGTGATTGTATGGTAAGCTCAAGCACAGCGGTGCTCGCAATGACGCAATTTTTATGGTTTCAAAGTCATTTAGTGCACCACTGTAACTTTGCGGGCGGGATGTATGGTAACGTGATAAAAATTTGCCTCTCTACAATGGCTAATTTCGAGCAAACTCTAGCTTCTGGCCTCTAGCCTCTAGCCGGCCAGCCCTCGGTTTTAAACACCTTGCTAATCAGCGAAAAGTAATAATTTACCTGTTCCTGCACATGCGGGGACTTCCATTCTTCCGGCTGATAAGGGCACATAGCATAGCCAAAAAGCGATGCTACATGCTCCTCACGGTTGGTTTGTGCATAATAATCGCAAAACCAAATGCCTTTTTGGCCTTCGTCTAAATAGGGTGCGGCATGTTCAAGAAATAATTCCTTGGTTTGAAGCTCAAGCTCATAATCGTCAAAATATTTATAACCCTTTGGCAAAAGTCTCTTCCATTTATTGTAGTCAAAAGCAATCGCAGCGTTTATGATATACCAATCCAGCGCATGACCAAGCTCATGATGTATGGCGTATTGAATATAAGGGCATCCTGAATATGTGGTTATCGGTGCTGGCCACTCATCTGTCCACAGGCTTGCATTAATTGCAATATTGATATGTCCGTCATCTGAAGGCACAGTTGTGCCTCCTACTTTTGAGTCGGGAATAAGTCCGTTAACCATGGGAGCGGGGAAAAATCGAACTCCATAGTCTTTTTCCTTTAGACTGGCAAAAAAGCCCTCCGGATATAGCGCCAGCTGTTGATCCAGCAGTATAAGGAATTTTCTAACCAGCGTTTCATCCTCTAAAGGGGGTATGCCGCCCGGGAAAGGGGCCTTAACCTCAGCATTCCAATAAACCTCCACGCTGTAACGTGCTTCTACTTTGCTGCGGAGCTCGTCATTGCTCATGCCTGCATACTCATCAGCCAACGATTCGGGAAGACTGTCGGAAGCTTGAGGCGTATCTGAGGGTAAAGCAGCTGATTTTTGGACAGGCTTATTGCCGCATCCGGCAATTATAAGCAGTACAAGCAGTAAAAGAAATAGCTTGCTAATTCTACTATTCATTAAAAATTTCTCCTTCTTATTCATGTTTGAGTTTCTCTATTTGCTGCCTCGTTTGTAGCGGCAGACCAATGAGCCTGCCCAAAGACGGGCATTTTCACAATAATCTAGGCAGACACACAGGTCTGCCCCTACGGGTTTGTATGGATTCATTGCTTATATTATAGCATAAATCCCTTTTAAAATCATCAATTAACCTCAGTGTTTTTGTGACTTTTGTGTGTATTGTTGCCTGTTTACAATAGCTCTGCATTAAACCTCTTCTAAAATCTAAGCTCTAAAATCTAATATCTAAATTCTAGCATCTAACCTTGCATATTCTGGAACGATTGTGTCAAAAATATAATCATGAACCTTACAGGTTAATTGTAGGTAGAGTTTGAAAGAAAAAGTAAGAAAGGACGCAGGGAGCTCTGCAAAATATTGTGTTCGGGCTCTCTAACGTATGGTGTTAGTTATGAGTAAACTTAGGTTTGAAAAAGAGAGAAACAAAAATCCTATTAAGAATTTGGGCTATTACATTGCACTTGGCCTGTGCCTAACCGCCGCAGGAGTTACCGGCTGGGCGGCCTTGAGCAAAAAGAGTGTCCCCAAGCAAAACCCCGATACAGTCAGTGCGCAGGTGCAGTCTGACCTTCTAACAGAGGATTGGGACGCTATTGCAGATGCGGTTAACGCCGCTGTAAGCGGTGTCCCCGCCGAGACTGCAAGCTCAGAGGCGACCGAAGCTGCCAACACAAAGCCGGAGAGCAAAGCAGAGGTGAGCAGTCCGGCTGCGGAATCCGCCCCCGAAAAGGCGGACGAGAATGTCTTTACACTGCCTGTAAGCGGCAAGCTTAGCAAAAGCTTTAGCATTACAGACTTTATCTACTCCCAAACCCTTGAGGATTGGCGCACACACGAAGGTATAGATATAACCGCTAACAAGGGAGATAAGGTTAAAACAGCCGGTGTAGGCGAGGTTTTGGATATTCTCATAGACGATTTAATGGGTCCCACGGTTGTAATACGTCACAACAACGGGCTTACTGCCTATTACAGCGGGCTCTCCTCCAAAATACTGGTTAAAAAGAACCAAAAAATAGAGGCAGGCACAGTGCTGGGCACAATAGATTCTGTTCCAATCGAGCTGGTAGACCCGCCCCACCTGCATCTCGGTGTTAAAAAAGACGGGGATTGGGTAAATCCAATTGAGGCCATGGGGCTTAAAATTAAATAAATTTTAGAATTGGCAAATAATGCAGGTTTTGTTCTTGCATTATTTGCCAATGTTGGTTTATAGGGAGTGGATATATCCATAGTGGATTTACAAAAACCCTTGCAAAAACTGCAAAAAAGGAGTATAATATTATCATAAAAGGTGATTTCAATGACCTTACTCTCCGCACGCTCAGATTACATTTTTAAATTAATATTTGCCGATGA
>JAISYX010000106.1 GCA_031269595.1 Oscillospiraceae bacterium | reverse complement strand
CTTTCTCACGCGCTTGACATTCGCCAAGGGCGCTTTTGTCGCGTCTTGAAACGTATAACTTCGCTCCTTACTCTTTTCCAATATTTTTAGCTTGACTTTTTATTGGAAAGCTCCCTAATGAGTATTATTTTCAATTTTATTAAAATAATACCATTTTTTAAGCTGTTGATTTTTATAAAGACAATTGGGGTAAAATATAAATGCATCAATAATTGAGAGACATAAATTGATGCTAATATTATTTGAAGGGTGATTAAATTAATGAATCAAAGGCAATATCAAAATGAACTTTTAGACCCCTCTCAGGTTGTTGTTTGTATAATTGACGAACAGCCTCAGATGTTTTTCGGCGCACAGAGCAACGACAGAGAATCTGTCATGAATGCAGCGGTAGCTCTGGCTAAGGCCGCAAAGGTATTTAATATACCTGTTATACTCTCAACAGTTGCAGCGCAAACCTTCTCCGGCCCGCTTTACAGCAAGCTGCAGGAGGTTTTTCCTGATCAAAAGCCTATAGACAGAACCAGCCTTAACGCCTGGGAGGATAAGAACTTCCGTGACGCCGTTACCGCTACAGGCAGAAAAAAGATTTTAATAGCCGGACTTTGGACAGAGGTCTGTGTTACTCTCCCCGCCCTTAGTGCCCTTGCCGACGGATATGACGTATATGCTGTAACAGACGCCTCTGCGGGTTCAAGCATACAGGCGCATGAGATGGCCGTTTTGCGCATGACTCAGGCGGGCGTTAAGCCTATCACCTGGCAGGCCGCTCTGCTGGAAATGCAGCGTGACTGGGCAAATAAGGACACCTACAAGCCCGTTACTCAGGTTGTAACCGAGCACGGCGGCGCATACGGCGTTGGTTTGGAATACGCCGAGAGCATGGTACCCGCTAACCAGCAAAGCTAATTGATTTAGATTATCATTACTATTAAATGGCCGAAGCCTTGAGATTGAATATCTCAAGGCTTCGGCTTTTTTTAAGGACAGTTTTTGTGCGGGCAATATGTCGTGTTCCTATTGCCCCGCTGACGTGCGTCATTGCGAGCACCACTGCGCTTGAGTGTATCTTTAGGTTACGAGTGCGAAGCAATCCAGTGCACTAAGCCCTTATGCTGCTATGGAGCGTCTGGCCTTGCTCCACTGGATTGCTTCGCACACCGCACTTTGTTTTTATTATGGCTGGGTTGCGTGCTCGCAATGACGTAGCTTTTATGGTTTCACCGCTGTATGCTTGCTTCACATTTATTTTGTCTTAATTTTCACTCCGCTCTCATATATTTAAATAAAACATTTAAAGGGGAGCTACGATAATGATAAAACCTCACATCTTTTTGGTGGCAAAATGCCCGCCTAAATCTGCTATTGCCATTGCCCTTTCTGCCATTGCAGTAATTGTTACCTCTATATGCCTTATCTCCTATAAGGGCGATGTGGAGTGCGGCATTATGCCCTATACCATTCAATACGCAAACGGCCAAGCCAGCCCTCAGACCGATACAAGCGAGAAAATCGCCTACCTCACCTTTGATGACGGCCCTGCAAAATACACCCCTCAGGTTTTGGATATTTTAGATAAATATGAAATCAAAGCCACCTTTTTTGTTGTAGGCGATACAGAATACTCCTCCTATATGACGGATATTGTAACAAGGGGACACGCAATCGGGCTGCACACCTACAGCCATAAATTTGAGCAAATCTATCGCTCCTCTGATGCTTTTTTTGCTGATTTTAGCAAAATTGATAAGCTTGTCTATAAAGAAACCGGACTGCGCAGCAAAATCATGCGTTTTGCAGGGGGAAGCAGCGTTAGAAGAGGCAGTAGTAAATCAATGATGAGAGAGCTGAGCACCGAAGTGCAGGCACGAGGCTATCAATACTTTGATTGGAACTGCGAAAGCGGAGATAAGCGAGGCGTAAAAACTGCTTCCGGTGTGCTCTCAAGAGTTAAATCCACGGCCAAGGACGCAGGCAATGCGGTTACTGTGCTAATGCATGATACTGAAAAGGTCACAGTAACAACCCTGCCTGATGTTATTGAATATTTTAAACAACAGGGCTTCACCTTTGCCGTGCTCACGCCCGAAACACCCGCCGTGCAGCACACGTGGTAGGCCTTGGGTATCTCTAAAAAAACCGTAATACCACCGCCATCTAAGCAACAAAATATTCGGGGATACCTTTAAAAAGGTATCCCCGTTAGCCTCTGCGTGGTGTTTTTATGCTGTAAGCTTACACTTTTTATTAAGATTCTTTCGAGCTATAGGACAATATCTTGTCTGGATATTCTTCACGTAATTTTTTTCTCTTTTTAAGTTTCCTTGCAATAAGTGCTGTAATAAGTGAGATTATTGCAAGCGCAACAATGGGGTAAATTAGCGGCAAACTGTAATATGTTTGCTCGGCAGAATAAGTAGTTATATAAGTGTCATCTATTCTTTTGCCATCTTCCCTAGCATAAGAACGATAGGCACCACCCACTATTTCATCATAGAAAATATCAGAAGAATTAGGGCGATATAATATGCGAACTGTATTTTCGCCTACCCTACCAGATCTATATCCTATGGTTGTAATTTGCGCCCTACCGAAGTCTCTGAGGTCTTTTCTGTCTTCTAGTAATGGGTAGACTCCATTGATAATAGGAACAACGTAGCCCTTAGGCGAAAGAAGCCCCTGTTGCCCCTTAACCTCTACATCAACAATTAGTTTGTAACCAAACAAGCCATTCTTAACTCTTGTATGAAAGGTTATTTCAGGTTTTCGGCCAGTATGGTTTTTGTCATAACTATTGCTCCTGTTAATATACTCATTTAGCGAGCTTTCGTCCTTCAACTTACCGGCTGATTGCATCATTCTACCATAAAAAGTTAAATGAGGTTCTAACATATTCGGCAGCGTAGCCGACAACATCGCAAACGCACACAAAAAAGTTATTATAGAAACTACCTTAAAAAATTTAATGGCTTTCATCATATAATCCTCCCAAGCGGGTTAATTTTCTCTTACTAATTTTACCATTATATATGCTGTTTGTCTATTGGCTTTGTCACTAAATTGTATCATCAATTTTTGGCCAAAACACCCAAAAGACAGGCTGTTGTTTCATGAAACAACAGCCTGTTAATAAAGCTATTCATAAAAGATTACCAGGAGCTGCTTGCTCCTGCCTGTGCTTCTTGCGCTTAAACAGCGCAGCCACAGCCACAATAAGCGGGAGCACTGTAACTATAGGCAAGGCGCATATTCTTATCATTCTGTTTATTGCCTCAAGCTGTAGGTCATTCATAAAGAGCCAGGGCAGCAGGGCGGCGGCAGTAATGGCCGTTCCTGCCCACAAGCTCTTTTTTTGTGTTGTTTTAAAGGTTTGAGCAATGCCTCTTGCTCCGCACCAAATAAAGGCCGCTATTTTAACCATGCCCGAGAGCACATAAACAAACTCCACTAAGGCCTCTATCCTTTGCAGAAATGGGCCTATTTTAAGCACTCCGTTTGCCCTGTATTCTGCAAATTGAGCGTTGGCCGCCATCTCTGCACCCAAAATTGTAAGGGTGCGCAGCTCTGTTATAAGCAAGAACAGCAGACTAATCCCCCCGCCTATAAGGAAGAGTTTAAAGGGCTTGCGCCCCTCTTTAACCTTGCCTATCATTACCAGCAGGATAGCCGCCTCCCCCAGCGGTGAGGCTATAAGCTTAGCCGAGCCTTTAAGCAGCTCCCTTTTTGAGCCCTGTGCAATAGGCAGCAGCTTGTGAAAATCCATGTTGGGAATAGAGAAGGCCAGCGCAAAAATCAAAATTGCCGCAATAGCAAGGAGCATCACAAATGCCCATTTGCCCAAGAGCTGCCCGCCGCTCTTTGTCATATAAATGGCGGGAAGCAGCATGAGCAGCACAATTGCAAGCAACGGGGTTTTAGTCAGGGAGCTAAGGTGGATAAACCTCGCGAACACCCCCGCAGACTGCGCCGCTATAATCAAAAACCATGCAATAAAAATAATCGACGTGAGCTTTGCAAGGCCTTTGCCCAGGCAAAGCTCCATTATTTCAAATATATCCTTGTTAGGCATGGCTTTATTAATGCTGCCATATATAAGCATTAGCACAGCCATGGGGATAATTGCAATAAGAACAGCCAGCCAGCTATCCCGCCCCAGCCCCAGAGAGAGCCCCGAAGCTATGCTTGTGCCAAGGGTACACACCACCAAAAGGCAGACAGCGTCCCGTGCAGAAAGACCTCGTTGTTGCATAAAAAGAATACTCCTTTTTATTAGTTGACAATTGAAAGTTGAAAGTTGAAAATTAAGGTGATTTGCTGCGCAAATTTGATTAAAAGTGGTTCAGTCTAACGTCTCCTAAATTCCCCTCTTCGGAGGGGAAGGCTTTCGCCCCGCAGGCGAAAGACGAGGGTGGTTTTGCGGGCGGTGAGCTTTTAAATTGTGAATTTTGGTGCGTGGTGTTTGCTTTGTAGCTTGTAGCTTTGTGCTCGCTCTTAATTAAGTGATAAATTGGGTCGTTTGCGGACGTATAAACCACCCCGCCCCTTTGGGGCACCCCTCCGTTGAGGGGAATTATATTCTTTTTTAATTTAATTTGAGAAGCAAATCACCATTAATTACGCATTACGCATTTAAAATGCTAACTCTCACCTCAACATTAAACACGGCCTGATTATAATATTTTTGCCAATTTGCGTTAATTTGCTTCCATAGCTTGGGGTCGGTTTGAGCAAGCTCTGTGCCAAAGCCCCAAATATCCGCACCTGTCGCCTTGCGGCTTTGCTCTGCAAGGCTTTTTATGTGCCCGGCAAGCTCCTTGGCGGACTTAGCCTCCAGCTCCGCCAGAGAGGCGGAATTTAGCGCAGCTGCTGCACCCGCCTCGCTTATGGAGCTCTTCACCTCCACAGCGATGTTCAGGGTAAGCCTGCCATCCTCAAAGCTGTGGCTTAGCTTGGGCTTGCTCTTTTGTATGCTCTGAGTAATCAGGCTCTTTCCGCTGCCCATGGTAAAGCTGCCGCCCGCAAGCTTTTCAGAGGCAAACATATAATACTGCGCCTGCTCATCCTCAATGTAGCCCTTGAGCTTCTCCCCTTCAAACACAGCCATACCGTCAATTTGCGGCTGAGGCTCTTCCAGCTCCTCGTTAAACCTGAATGCGGGCATGGCATAGCATTTTGAGCCGCTGTTCATTGCGTTGTGTATCTCAAAAAGACCAAGTGCCTTTGCCGAATTGCTGCGCAGCTCCTGCCTATCCAGCGATTTTGAGAGCTCGTAAGAGAACACCATATCGCTCTCTTCACTTGGAGTGATAAGCTTTTTAGCTGCTGCTTCACGGCAAATTATCATCTGCATGGTGTCACGGGAGTTAAAATCACGCAAAAGACCGTTTAAAATGGAGGCAATGCCCTTCTCCTGCGCTATCTCCTCGCTTATTACAATAAGATTGGTGTTGCCAAAGTATAAATCCCTGTAAAGCAGCTTGTTTGCGTTCTGTATGGCCTCCTTTATGGTAAGACCCTCGGCCTCGGCCAAAACAGAGCCCATTGCACCCTCCTCCCCTGAGGGAGGGCGTATTATTTCAAAGCCCACATGCAGCAGGTCAGGATTTTCCTCGCTAATATCAACAGAGATACCCGCAACAATGGATATTTCATCCAAGCCACGGTAATCAGAGCAGCCGCTAAAGCCCAAAACAAGCAGCAAAACAGCGGCCAATATGGTTTTAATATGAGGTATAAAGCTGTTAGAGCCAAGGTATCGGCGGTTGTTCATGATTTTTTCTCCTGTTTGACTTAATAATTGAAAGTTGAAAATAACTTAAGCTTGGTTTATAGAGGGAGATACGACTGGGCAATTTCTAGCTTCTAGCCTCTGATTTCTAGCCTCTAGTAGGTCATTGCGAGCACCACTAAACTTGAGTGTAGCCTGCGGTTACGAGTGCGAAGCAATCCAGTGCGCTAAGCCCATGTGCTAATGTGGAATGTCCGGCCTTTTCCCACTGGATTGCTTCGCACACCACACTTGACATTTGTTTTGGCTTTGCTGCGTGCTCGCAATGACGCAGCTTTTGCGGCTTTTAGGGTTACTTAGTGCACCGCTGTAGGCTTTTTTCAGCTTTGCCGCCCAGTCTTCGGGCTTGGCAAGCCAAGCCCCTACAAACCTTTAATTAAAATTTGCCGCAGCAAATCACCTTCATTATGCATTAAAAAACTTTCAATTTTCAACTTTCAATTCTCAATTTATTTATGCACCTTCACCGCCCGCACCTTGTTTTGTGAAATGGGCGAAAGCCTTGTGGTCATCCTTGGCCAGGGGGCACGTATGAACAAATCCTTCATATCCTGCGGGCACAGATTCTCCATTGGCATCATCTGGGGCACGCCAAAGCTCTTGAGGCTTAGAATGTGGGTTACCAGCAGGGAGATTCCCGCCGCCAGCCCAAGCAAGCCAAAACAGGAGGCCAGCAAAAGGAAGGCGTACCGTGCCGCCAGAGCGGCGGTGCTGAGCTTTGGCACAAGCAGATTGGTTATGCCTGTAAAGGCCACCACAATAATCATGGGAGCGGCCACCAGCTTGGCACTCACTGCCGCCTGACCTATAACCAGTGCCCCCACAACGCTCATGGCCTGCCCCACATAAGAGGGCATACGCACCCCTGTCTCCCGCAGTATATCGAACATCAGCAGCATTATAAATGCCTCTACAGCGGCGGGAAGAGGCACGTTCAGCCTCTCGGCAGCAAAGTCTATCATCAGCTTGGTTGGCAGTATCTCCTGATGGTGCGTAACCGCCGCCACATACAGCGCAGGAACGGTTATGGTAAGGATAAAGCCCAATATGCGCAATATACGTGAAAAGGAGGCATAGCCTGACTTTAAATAGTAATCCTCGTTGCTCTGGAAGTTTTCAATAAAGATATAGGGTACAGTGAGCACAGAGGGCGTGCCGTCCACCATAATTGCTATGCGCCCTTCAAGCAGCTTGGCGGCCACAATGTCCGGCCTTTCGGTTGAGCCGGTGGAGTAAAAGCCCATTGCGGAGCTCTCAGAGATATACTCGGTTATATAGTTGCTGTCTAAAATGCCGTCCTGCTTGATGGTTTTAAGGCGGTTTGTCAGCTCCTCAAGTATGCTTTTGTTAACTATATCATCCATGTAGCAAATGCAAATGGAGGTGTTGGTTTTGCAGCCTATAGTCATAAACTGCAGCTTAAGCTCATCGCTCCTTATTCTTCTGCGCAGCATGGAGAGGTTAGTCATTATGCCCTCTGTAAAGCCCTCTCTTGGCCCTGCAAGAACCTTCTCACCCTCCGGCTCAGAGCTAGAGCGCAGGGCAAAGCCCTTGCTGTTTATAATAAGAGCAGTTGCGCAGCCCTCGGCAAAAATGATAGTATCGCCGTAGGTAACGGCCTTGATTACATCCTCGCTGCTCTGGCTCTCCTCAACCTCACCCACAGTTAAAAAGCGGGCGGAGACCTCGCTCAGCAGAGCCTCTCCTTTTGCAGAGATAATCCCCCGCATAAGAGGTGCTATGATATATTCGTTAATTGCATCCCCGTTGACAACGCCGTCACAGCAGAACAGGCAGAATTTGATAGAGCTGTCGTGCTGATTTTCAAACTCACGCTTTATTAATATATCCACATTTTCAAAGAGCCTATCCATATTTGCGGTGTTCTCTTGCAAAGAGGGAGTTAGAGTAAATGAGTTCATAAGCACCATGTGCTTAGAGAGCCCGCACACAAAATGTTGTGAAAGATTTTGTGCGGGTCTCCTGCGTCCTTTCGTACTTTTTATTTCAAGCCTTTAGCCTTTCATGGGTGGTGAGGTTATCTGAAATCGTAGGGGACGAATTGCATTCGCCCGCAGACTTGGCGGTATGGTTGAGAGCGGGCGGCCGAACGCCGTTCTATCCTCCCATTTACGTGCGTCATTGCGAGCACCGCTAAGCTTGAGTGTCGACTGAGGTTACAAGTGCGAAGCAATCCAGTGGAGCAAGCCCATGTGCTTTTGTAGAGCGTCTAACCTTGCTCCACTGGATTGCTTCGCACACCACACTTTGCTGTTATTGTAGTTTAGCTGCGTGCTCGCAATGACGCAGCTTTTATGGTTTCAGGCTTACTTAGTGCACCGCTGTAGCTTCACGGGCGAATGCAATTCGCCCCTGCGCAAATGTAAGGTTTTAGATGTTACAAGGTACTACAAAGCGCAAAACCACATTTTTATGTTTTTTCAATCTGTGAAAAAACAATACTTAAAATTTCATCCAATAAATCTTCTGGGATTTTTTCAATATGCGTGTAAGGTCTGCTGTTTAAATCAAGGGCTTTTACGTGCTCGCAAAGCACCGTTCCCGAGGTTTTTGTTCTTGAATTCAAAGGAACGTGCAAGGGAAAGGGTCTGTTTGTGTTGGTAATTGGGCACAGGATAGTAAGGCTTGTATGTGTGTTAAAAAAATTGTTGCTCACAACAACAGCGGGGCGGTAGCCCGCTTGCTCGTGCCCTGCTTGAGGGCTAAAGCTGAGCTTTATAATATCCCCTTGCTTTACCATATCTCGTCACCCTTAGGCTCGCCCCAATCAATTGAGACAGGCTCATAGCTGCCGTTAAAATCTGCAAACCTTTCCTGTATTGTTTTGTGCTTGGAATCGCTCACCTTTTTAATGACCAGAGTGCCGTCCTTTGTGCTTATATCTAAGGTATCATTGCCAGAAATATTAAGAATATCCAGCAAGGCCTTAGGTATGCGCACCCCTTGGGAATTACCCCACTTTACAATTTGAGTAGTCACTGTAATTTTACCTCCTTCAAAAATGGTATATACATAGTATATCCCTAAGGGCTTGAAAAAGCAACTACAAATTTTAAAAATTGCTTTGCGCTGGCGGCGCATTTGAGAGAGGGAGGAGGGTTACTTTTCTATCGCCCCGCTGACGTGCGTCATTGCGAGCACCGCTGCGCTTGAGTGTCGCCTGAGGTTACCAGTGCGAAGCAATCCAGTGGACTAAGCCCTTGTGCTGCTGTGGTGCATCTGGCCTTGTTCCACTGGATTGCTTCGCACACCACACTTTGCGCTTATTTTGGCTTGGTTGCGTGCTCGCAATGAAGCAGCTTTTATGGTTTCAGGCTTACTTAGTGCACCGCTGTAGCTTCACGGGCGAATGCAATTCGCCTCTGCGAACTCTTTAATCAAAATTTGCGCAGTAAAATCACCTTAATTTTCAATTTTCAATTTTTCATTTTCAATTAATAAGTATAAGTTAACCTCAAACACAGGAAATATTCAACTGCTTGCCTAAATTGACAAACTTTAAGGGGTAAATTTGGTTTAACTATGTGGTTTATGTTGCTTTTCTTGCAATGTTTGCTGTGATTTTTGAATATTGTGTTGACTTTTTCCAAAATTAAATATATAATTATTTTTAGTGTTGTCGGCTTATGTCGGCACGGAACATCAAAAGTAAAGGCTTGGAGGAATCAGACTCATGAAGCGAGTAGGCAAACCGGTATTTTTTATCGTTGCCATTCTGATTTTCGCACTCACTTACACCGCCTTTTTCGGGGTTTATTATTACCAAGGAGACCTGAAAAAGACAGTTATAAGAGGCGCAAATGACATCAGATTCGGCACAGACATCAACGGCGGCGTCAACCTTACGCTAGGCCCAAAGGACGACGTTAAGGCAACCTCAGCAGATATGGACAAGGCAAAGAACATAGTTGAGGTGCGTCTTGTAAACAACAATATTACAGATTCTGATTTGTACGCAGACAATGCGCACGAACGTATTATCCTGAGCTTCCCGTGGAAGAACAGCGAAAGCACGGATGTTGAGGAGATGATAGACGAGCTGGCCGCCTCTGCGGAGCTTCTCTTCCTTGAGGGCGTGCCCTCCTCTGTTGCGGAGATAATCCATAACGAGGACGGAACAACCACGGTTAAGGACGTCGAGGGCAAGGAGCTGCCCGTGGTGCTTACAGGTAAGGATATAGACAGTGCCTTTTCCAGCATTCAGCAGGAGAGCAGCACCAGTGCCAGTGCTAACGTAGTCAGCTTGGAATTAAAGGAGTCCGGCAAGGCTAAGTTTGCCGAGGCCACAGGCCGCTTGGTTAACCAGCAAATTTCTATCTGGCTAGACAGCAAAATGCTATCTGCACCCAGTGTTAACCAGCAAATTTCAGACGGCAAGGCCATTATTACAGGCAACTTTACAGCTGCCACTGCAAAAAAGCTTGCCGACCAGATTAACGGCGGTGCTCTGCCTATCCCCCTTGAGGTTAAGGATTACAATATAATCTCTGCTTCATTGGGCAGAGGCGCACTTAACGCCATGGTGCTTGCAGGCTTAATTGCATTTATTATAGTGTGTATTATAATGCTGTTCCGCTTCCGTTTGCCCGGCTTTGTGGCATGTATTGCACTGCTTGGCCAGATTGCAGGCTCTATTGCTGCTGTTTCGGGCTACTTTGGATTCATACCAAGCTTCACCCTTACGCTCCCAGGTATTGCGGGTATTATCATGTCCATAGGCATGGGCGTGGACGCCAACATTATTACAGCCGAGCGTATACGTGAAGAGATTAATATGGGCAAAACAATAGACGGCGCACTAAATTCAGGCAACGACCACAGCCTGGCCTCTATTATAGATGGTAACGTTACCGTTATTATAGTTTCAATTATACTCATGTTCATATTTGGCCCGCCAAACAAGCTTATAGCTGCTCTGCTTGGGCCTTCTACCACAGGCGCAATTTATTCCTTCGGCTATACATTGCTTGTTGGTGTTATATTTAACTTTATCATGGGTGTTTGGGCTTCAAGAGCAATGATTAGAGGCCTTTCAAGGTTCAAACTCTTCCGCACAAAATGGTTATATGGGGGTGCTTCAAAATGAAAAAGGCTTTTAATTTTGATTTCATGAAGCATCGCAACCACTTCTTCATGATTTCCGGCGCAATCTTTTTAATTGGAATCATCTTCAATTTTATCAATCCTCCGCAGCTTGATATTAAGTTTACAGGCGGCGCAATCCTTAAGTATTCTTATTCAGGCGCAGCTGCCATTGACCCCAACAAGGTTGATGACGAGATTGAAAAGGCAACAGGCAAGGTTGTAACCACAAGCGCAACCGAATCTGCAACCACCACAGGTGACGCAGACAGGCGCATAGTAATCTCCTTTAACGAGAAAAAGGCAGTGGATAAAACCGTTACCGATAAGGTTGACGAGGGATTAAAGGCCGCTTATCCCGATTTAAGCTTTAAGCTGGAGGAGACCAACTCAGTTGACCCGACAATGGGCGGCGAGTTCCTGCTAAAGTGTATAGTGGCTGTTTTGCTTGCAGTGCTGTTCATGGTGCTGTATGTGGCAATACGCTTCCGCAAGATAGGCGGTATTTCGGCTGGTGTTTCGGGCATTTTGGCCATTGTGCATGATATAATTGTAGTTTACTTTGTATTTGTAATCTTCGGGTATCCATTAGACGATAACTTTATTGCCGCAGTGCTTGCAATTATAGGCTTCTCGCTTAACGATACCATAGTTATCTTTGACAGAATACGTGAAAACCGCCGTCTCTTAGGCCCCAAGGCCACTGTTGGAGACATTGCCAACGCAAGTATAAACCAAACTCTGGGCAGAACCATTTACACCAGCGTTTGCGTGTTCCTCTCTGTTTTGGTTATGGCTATTATAGCCGTGGTTTACGGCGTGGATTCTGTTGTAACCTTTGCAATTCCAATGATGTTTGGTGTGGTTTCGGGCTCATATTCAACCATATGCATCTCAATTGGCATATGGGCAATTTGGAACGAGAAATACCCGCAGCACGCAACTAAGAAGCGCAAGAGCAAGTAATCCCCCCAACTAATAGAGGCCAACTTGGGTTTTCTCGGGTTGGCCTGAATTTTTCTTGTATATGTGTATTAGTTTTTCTATATGTGTAATTAAACCCCTTGAAACATTTTGATATTTTTGATAGAATGGGAATAATAACCTAAATTTGGAGGCTCTCCCATGTCAAAACTATCAAAACAGTTTAAAAAATTCACAATATCTGTGCTTTTGCTCGCACTGCTGCTGTTGCCTAACAGCTTTTGCCTTAACCTGGCAGCCCAGGAGGAGGCCGCGTCCCCCTTCTATGAGGTAGCTCCCTCAGCAGAGTATCTGGCCTATCTTGAAAACCCTGCTGCCTTTGGAGGCTCTGCACCCCGCCGCTTCTCCTTTGCAGACTTCCCCCTGACCGCCCTGCCCGCAAGGCCTATACGGGCAGTACTTCCAACCCGCTATGATGTGCGGGATTACATAAGCGTAAACAGCCCAAAAAATCAGGGCACAGACAGCACCTGCAGCTTTTTTGCCGTGCTGGGTAATCTGGAGCTTACAGCAAGCCGCCTTTATAACACCAAGCTCGACCTCTCAGAGCAGCACGCACGCTATGGTATAGCGGCAAAATTTAGCAACGGCACTAACATTTTTGGTTTTGACAGAGAGCCCGCAGAGGGCGCACATCTCAACTGGATTTCAGCATATCTGATAAACGGAGTAGGCCCTGTAAACGAGGTACAGGCACCCTATCAATCGGGCAAAGCCCTTAAACCTAAGGCCTTTGTTAACGATATAAAGCCCCAAATACACACAACAGAGCTGCAAACTCTGCCTGAGCTGGGCAGAGACGCAACAGCGGAACAGACAGCACAGTGGCTTGAAAAGCTCAAGAGCATGATTATGGAATACGGCTCTGTGAGCATAACTATCTCCATGGACGGGCGAGACAGCACAAACACCTATTTTTACACCGAGCTTATGCCGGAATACCATGACCACGCAGTTACAGCTATAGGCTGGGATGACAGCATCCCCGCCGCCAGCTTTACTAATACAAGGGGCTTTGCCCCCACTGTCAACGGCGGTATCCTTTTTAAAAACTCATGGGGTACAGCATACGGAGAAAATGGCTACGGCTATCTCTCTTACGGGCAGACGGCACTTGCCCTGCAGGACGCTCAAACAGTAACGGCTCTGCGCTCTGCCTCTCAGGATGAGCAGGTTAACACCTATTCAGAGCTGGGTATGCGCAGTGCTCTTGCCGCCGACGATACCGAGCCAAAATGGTTTGGCAACAAGTTCTATCTTGCCGCCGGAGAGCAGGTAAGCCTAAAGGAAATAAGCTTTTATGCGCTGCTTGGCAACATGAATTATGAGGTCTATCTTAGCCCCACAGGCAGCACAGCAAAGGGCAGCTTAGTTCAGGTTGGCGCAGGCAAAACCCAAAAGCAGGGCTATTACACAGTTCCTATTGAAGACATCACCCTTGGGGGCGAGGCCGAGACAGCTTATTTTGCAGCTGTAAAGGTATACCCCGACAGCACCGCACCCGTTGTGCCCACAGAGGGCACAACCGCCTCTGTAAGCGATGGTAACGTGGTGAGTACATACATATCATATAGAGAGAACGGTATTAGAAGGGTTATACAGTATAATCTTGAAAACATGGAAATGCTCATAGCAAAGGGCTTGAGCACCTCCTATACCGTTGTGGACACAGGCTTTGCAGCCACTGATTCCGGTGCTTTTGTCAAGAGCACGGCAAATATAGTGCTCTCAACGGTTACAGTCCCATACACAGAGGAGGTAGTCCCGCCTCCTGAGCCGCCGGAAACACCAGACCCTCCCGAGACACAGCCACTCAGCCTTTCGGCTGTTTGCAGCGCAAACACGGTCACCCTGAGCGCAGAGGGGGGAGAGGGTGACAATGTTTACTGTTTATATCTGCTTAAAGAGGGCAAGATATATTATAAAAGAGTATACACAGAGGAAGCGGCCTTTACCCTTGAGACTCTGCCCTCAGGCAGCTATACCTATCTTACCTATGTGCAGGATTCAAGCCATGCACGGGTAAGATTTCAAGACGAAATAAATATAGAATAGGATGATGATATATGGCTAATCCACTTAACAAGCTCACTTATGGGCTGTATGTAACAGGAGTTAAAAACGGAGAGGATTACGGCGGCAGCATAGTAGATGCCCTTATTCAGGCGGCGGATTCCCCCGCTCTGCTTGTGCTTAGCAGCATGAAGTCCAGCAATACCAACGCACTTATAAAGCAGACAGGTGAGTTTGCTGTATCTGTTCTGCCCCAGGATGTCGACCCCTTCATTATAGCCAACTTTGGCTTTCAAAGCTCAAGGACTGTCTCTAAATGGGCTAATGTACCCCACACAATAAAGGAGGGCTTGCCCTATCTTAATTGCGCCGCAGCGCAGATACGCTGCAAGCTTGTAGAGCTTAAGGAACTTGGCACACACACCCTATTTTTTGCAGAGGTTATAGAGGCTAGTGCCAATGACGATTCGAAGTCCCTGAGCTATGAGGATTATAACACAAGGCTTAAAACAGAGGCCGCAAAGGCCTTTTCAGAATATCGAGCTAAGCAGAAGTAGCTGCCTAAATCCCCCTCTTGGGAGGGAGAGTATGTTTTTGCGGGCTGCCGATTGTGTTCTTATGCTCCGCTAACGTGCGTCATTGCGAGCACCGCTGAGCCTGAGCTTGGTCGGAGGTTACGGGTGCGAAGCAATCCAGTGGAGCAAAGCCGGAGGTTAAATAGCAGTGCAGGGGCTTAGTGCAACTGGATTGCTTCGCACACTACACCTTGTGCTTTTTTCGGTTTAGTTGCGTGCTCGCAATGACGCAGCTTTTGCGGTTTTAGGATTATGCGGCGCAATGCTGTAGGCTTGCCTTTAAACATCATGTTGTGGTAATAAAAACAGGAAAGGGCACATGGTGCTTATGTTCAACTTAATCAAACAAGAAAACAACGCCCGTCTGGGTGAATTTGCCAGTGTTCACGGCAGCTTTAAAACCCCCGCCTTTATGAATGTGGCCACCTGCGGGGCAATCAAGGGCGGCCTTTCGGCCTATGACTTAGCCGACATTCACTGTCAGGTGCAGCTATGCAACACCTATCATTTGCACCTGCGCCCCGGGGACGATAAAATCAAGGCTATGGGCGGCCTCCACGGCTTTACGGGCTTTAAAGGTCCAATTTTAACAGACAGCGGCGGCTTTCAGGTTTTCTCCCTCGCCTCCCTGCGCAAAATTAAGGAAGAGGGCGTCTACTTTGCCTCTCATATAGACGGCAAG
>JAISYX010000014.1 GCA_031269595.1 Oscillospiraceae bacterium | reverse complement strand
CCCTGCCTCTGGCTCTGTTTAGTGTGCCCATTCCCCATGTGCTGGGGCAGGGCATAGGCTTTTTGGCCGATTTAAACGTGCCATTAGCCATGATAATCATAGGCTCAAACATGGCCTGCAGCAAGCTGACAGATGCAGTGCGGGATTTGCGAGCCATTACCGCCTCGGCAGCAAGACTGCTTCTTGTTCCTCTGGCTCTATTTGCGGCCTTGTATTTTGTGCCTATCCCAAGCATAATAAAGGCGGCTATACTCATCTCCACCTGCTCACCGGTGGCGGCCTCCTGCACCCTTATGGCCAGCCGCTGCGGCGTAAACACAAGCCTTGCCGACAAATGCGTTACGCTTTCGACATTGCTGTCTATTGTTACTATGCCGCTTGTGCAATTCGTAGTTCGTAATGCGTAATTCGTAATTATTTTCAAGTAAAAATCAAATGGAGGAAAAAGCTCATGAAAAAGCATCCCGTTTTAGAAGGCATAATTATTGCGGTAAGCACATTGATTGTACTTGCGGTTTTAGGGGTGATAGGCTTTTACTTTTTTATACTAAATTTTGGTACGAGTAAGAAGCCTATAATCTACCTCTATCCTGAGACAGCGCAGACTGTGCATGTTGAATTAGGCAGCCCCGAACGCCTCACCCACACCTACCCCAAGTATGAGGGCGGTTGGGATGTCATAGCCCAACCAAACGGCGACTTGACCGATTTAAAAACAGGCCGCTCTCTATATGCCCTTTACTGGGAAGGCAAGGGCAGCAGCACAAGGGTTAAAAAGGACGGCTTTGTTGTAAAGGGAACTGACACTATTAGCTTTTTAGAGGAAAAGCTCGCCTTGCTGGGCTTGAACGAGCGTGAGGCGAACGAGTTTATCATATACTGGCTGCCTGAGCTTGAGGGCAATGACTACAATTACATCCGCTTTCAAACACCTGAGGAGATTAACAGCGGCATGGAGCTTAAAATCTCCCCAAAGCCTGATACCTTGATAAGGATTATGATGGAATATACGGCCTTAAATAAGCCAATTGAGGTAAGACCTCAAGAGCTTAAAGCTCCTGAAAGAAAGGGCTTTACCGCCGTTGAATGGGGCGGAACAAAAATTAAGCCTTAATGTATGTTAAAAAGGAGGCTACTCTGCAATGAAAAAGATATTATACCCCGCCACTATGGCTGTGCTCTCGTTTTTGTTTGCCTTTCTTTATTGGCTTGTTGGGCAGGTTATTTTGCTTGAGGTTAGCGTCACTAACATTTTTGTAGGTATATGGAGCTATGTTGCTCTGTTTGTTCCCGCCGTTTTGTTTGTTTTAATTGCTTTATTTGCCCATAAATTAAAATGGAAGCCTCTTGTAATAAAGATTGCTACATCGGTTGTGGTTTTGCTGTTTTTTATCTATCTGTTTTTCTTCTTTACGTTTTTTCAGTCCCAAGGGTATACAACTGAGGATGTCCGCAATTACCCAAGGGTTATGCACAAAATGGAGACAACCAAATCAGAGGTTATCAAGCTTTTCCCACATGAAATACCAAGCAATGCTAAAGATGTTCAATTTGGTTATTGTGCATACAGCGGCGTTGACGGAAGCACAAACCTCTCTCTTGCCTTCTCCTTAGAAAGCGAGCGGCTGGCTCAATACGAAGAGCAATTAGAGGCCATTGCTCAGTATAAAAATGAAGGCGGAATATACGGTTATGAAGCCTTATATCACAATCTTATTCCATTCTATTCAACTGATGAGATAGAAAATATGTTAGACGAAGTGTTTACGGTTTATTACATTGATTCCTGCTATGCTCTTGTCAACAAGAATTTTAATAGGGTTTATTTTGTTTACTATAGCAATAGCTGATGTGAGATATAAGGGCTAAAATCCAAAAGGGCGGTTACAATAAACCGCCCCTAAGCATTACAGCAAAAGATATATAAGCATAAATATAAGCTCTTGGTCTGCCTGTTCTTTGATTAGTATGAACAGCAGTATTAAAATGAGCGCACGGTCAGGGTTTTTGTCTATCATTTCCATAAGGCCGTTTAGCCCTGGATTTTTGCCTGCACCATCGTGCTTGTGGTGCTCATTATGCTCATGCTCATGGTGTTCATGACCATGATGCTCGTGCGCTGCCTCCTGCTCATACTCTGCAGGCAGGCGGCTAACTCTAACCTGAACGCCCTCCTCTTCAAAGGGCTTGGGCTTTACCTTTGCCTGTACCTTTTCCTCTTCAGGCTCTATGTCATAAACCAAGGTACGGTTTGCTCTGCGCTGCATTTCGTAAACCCTGCGCTCGGCCTCCTTTTGCATGGCATAAAGCTCTGCACTTGTATAATCTACGTTCATACACTCTCACCTCACAGTATCTTCTTTTCCCGCAGCAGCGGAAGCAGGCGCATAATCTGCATTATTCGGCAGGCCTCATCAAGCTTTTTGTGCATATCCTCCTTTAAAAAGGGACGCAATGCACGCAGCAGGCGGATGTTCTCATCCTCCTTGTTAAACTCACCAAGCAGAGGCGAAAGCTTGCTTAAAATGCCAACCATGTCGGGGTTAAAGCCCTTTTCAAAAAGCTCCGGCTTTTCATATTCGTGCCCGTGGTGCTCGTGCTCATGATGTTCATGCTCGTGATGCTCATGCACAGGCGTTACTAGAGCCTTTTCCTCCTCTGCTGCAAATAGACTTCCGGTTAAACCCTTGAGCATATTCATAGTTTCGGGATTTCCTAAGGCCGAAGCCAGCAATGTAGATAAATCATCCATAGCCTATTCCCCCTTCATAAAAAGCTTTAAAAGCTGCTGCGCTTCGGGTGAGGCGAGCACCTTCTTTTTAGCCTCGCTGCTGTTAAGTATTTGGGCAATCTGTTCCTTTTGCTCTGGAGTCAGGCTTGCCAGGACGTCCTGTATCTCGCCCCGCTTTGCTTTTGCAATTAAGCCTTTTACCTCAGGATTGTTTAAATCCATAGTCTTCACCACCCTTTTTGATTTATATGGAACCATTACCAATATTATGACGAATTTTGAAAAATGTTACTGTTTTTTTGCAAGAAAATAATTAACACCAAAAAGATATTTAAGTCAGCCAGTCACTCAGACGAAAAAGGTGCAAACGACAACTTACTTCTCAACTTCTCAAACGCCAAAGCGTTTGAGGGATGGGCGGGGGGATGCAAGGGGGGCGCAGCTTGAGTGTAGGAGCGGCGACTCTGCGCCCCCCCTTGCCCGCATCTTTGCGGTGTCATCCAAATCTCTTATTTGGCTAATGACACCCATGCACAGTTGCCCCAAATTTTAATTTGGTCGGCAACCACTGCGGCTTACTTTCTGGGCGGAACCAGAAAGTTCGGGTTTTTCGCTTGCGAAAATGCAGCCTTTGGCTGCAACCGACTAAACAACGTGCGTGCCCGTGCGGCATGAGCACAAGCTGCGATAAGATATAACCCTATTACATACGATTGCATTATAACTTTAGGAAGAATTCCGCAATAGAAAGGTAGGTAAATCCTTGAGAATCCTTGTAATATCCGATAGCCACGGCGACTGGCAATGCGCCTACAGAGCTATCGCCTCACATAAATCCGCTGAGGTGGTCATACACCTTGGAGACGGCGCAAGCGACATGCGTGGAGCGGCGCAGGACTTCCCCGAAAAGGCCTTTTATCAGGTGTCAGGGAACAACGATTTTACCTCAAGCGCAGCAAATTTTGAGCTGCTCAAGCTTGCAGGCAAAGTGATATTCTGCACACACGGGCATCTTTTTCATGTTAAATACGGGCTGGAGAGGGTGGAATACGCTGCGAGGGAGAGAGGCGCAGACATCTGCCTGTTCGGCCACACACACAGGGCTTTTTTAGATTACTCCGAGGGCTTGTACCTGCTTAATCCGGGCATGTGCCACGGCAGAGACGCAAGCTGCGGCATAATAGACATAACAGAAGCAGGCATAGTTACAAACATAGTAGAGGGCACAAAATGGAAAAACTCGCTGAACTTTTAACAACAAAATATCTGGGCAGACACAGCGAGCTGCTGCAAAGCTGCCCTTCAACCAATAATCTTGCCAAGGAGCGGTTTGCAGAGCTTGAGCACGGTGCTCTTATTTACACAACAAATCAATTTGCAGGCAAGGGACGCAACGGCAAGGCGTGGGAGAACTCAGCAGGGGATATGCTGGCTATGACGCTTACTCTGCACAACATAGCTCCCCAGCAAATGGCCGCCCTGACCCTGTGCACAGGGCTCGCCGTGGCCTCCGCCTTGGGTGAGGAGGCTCAAATCAAGTGGCCTAATGATGTAATACTTGGCGGCGGCAAGCTATGCGGCATACTCTGTGAGGGGCGCATAAGCTCCGTGGCCGTTGGAATAGGCGTAAACCTCAAGCAAAGCGCAGAGCAGTTCAAGCAAAACGGCATACCTCACGCCACCTCTCTGCTCATACAGCGCGGCTGCGAGCCTAAGGCAGAGCACATATGCGCCAATATTTTAAACGCATTCGAGCCCCTGCTGGAGGCCTATTTGCAGGGCGGCTTTGCCGCAATCAAGAAGAGCTACAAGGCACGGTGCATCACCCTTGGCAGAGAGGTGCGTGTGGTGTATAAATCCACCGAGCTGCAAGGCACAGCTGTATATGTAAACGACGACGGCACGCTGCTTGTCGCCACTGGTGACGGTGCTATGCTGCGCATAGATTCAGGCGAAGCCTCTGTGCGCGGGGTTTATGGATACGCTTTTTAAGTTGAAAGTTGAAAATTATTTAATGGCAAACTGCAAGTGTCAAATTCACACACTCCAAGAGGGATAAAGCCTCCTAAAATTCCCCTCTTCGGAGGGGAAGGCTTTCGCCCCGCAGGCGAAAGACGAGGGTGGTGTCTGCGGGCGGGATGTTCTCACTTTCGTGGATTTTGGGAGCGTGGTACTTTCTTTTTAGCTTGTAGCTTTGTGCTCGCTCTTAATTAGGCGTTAATTTAAAGCGTTTGCGGACGTATAAACCACCCCGCCCCTTCGGTTCACCCCTCCGTTGAGGGGAATTATATTTTCAATTAAATTTGCGCAGCAAATCCTTGCTAGAGGCTAGAGGCCAGAGGCTAGAAGCTAGAAATTGCCCAGTCGCAGTTCCCGCTATAAATTAAGCTTAAACTACTTTTTAATTAAATTTGCGCAGCAAATTCACCATTAATTCCGCATTCCGCATTCCGAATTAAAAAAGACATATGTAAACTTCTTATTAACATATCAGCTCACCTATAAAGCCCATGCCTTAGCCATTTTCAGCCCGTAAAACTTCGCCTAAAATCACGCAAAATTTGACTTTTTTCAGGGAATATGCTATAATGTAACTCTGAATTAAGTATCTCACAAACCCGATAGGGGCACGGCTTGCTGTGCCCCTATGAATCTTCTAATTAAATTTGCGCAGCAAATTCACCTTAATTTTCAACTTTCAATTTTCAATTTTCAACTTAATAAAGAGGAGAACTAACATGTCTATTGCTTTTAACGATTTAAACGCACAATATCTGGCTCTAAAATCTCAAATTGATTCCAATGTCCTAAAGGCCATGGCAAGCGGCAGCTATATCATGGGTCCTGAGGTCAGGGAGCTTGAGCAAAAACTCTGCGATTACACAGGTGCAAAGCACTGTATAAGCTGCTCAAATGGCACAGATGCCCTGCTCATGCCCCTTATGGCTTGGGGAGTGGGCGCAGGCGACGCTGTTTTTGTGCCTGCATTTACATTTATTTCCACCTCTGAGGTGGTGGCTCAGGCGGGCGCAACCCCCGTATTCTGCGATGTTGACAAGCGCAGCTTTAATCTTGACCCCGAATCTCTGCGCAGTGCCATCAAGAAGGTTCAGGCAGAGGGCAGGCTCTATCCCAGAGCTGTTATTGCCGTGGATTTGTTTGGCCTCCCCTTTGATTATGAGGCAATCAACGCCATATGCACCGAGTTCGGGCTGCTCCTCATTGAGGACGGTGCACAGGGCTTTGGCGGCGAGATAAACGGCCGCAAGGCCTGCACCTTTGGGGATGTCTCCACCACCAGCTTCTTCCCTGCAAAGCCTCTAGGCTGCTATGGAGACGGCGGCGCAATCTTTACAGACGACGAGGGCTTAAAGCGCAAGCTGCTCTCTATACGTGTGCACGGCAAGCAGGATGACGAAAACGACCCCAACGCCAAATATCACAATGTTAGAGTAGGCCTTAACGCCCGTTTAGACACCCTTCAAGCGGCCATACTCCTGCCCAAGCTGGAGGCCTTCGACACCGAAAACGCCGCAAGACGCAAGGCCGCAAGCCTATACAGCAAGCTCCTTGCAGAAACTGAGCTTATTACGCCCCTCACGCCTCAGGGTTATGCTTCCTCCTGGGCGCAGTATACCCTAATTGCAAAGGATACAGAGCAGCGTGAGCACATAATATCCGCTTTAAAGGTCGAGGGTATCCCCGCCATGATTTACTATCCAAAGCCGCTGCATCTACAGCCCACCAACTCCGGATACGGCTATAAAGAGGGCAGCCTGCCCGTAAGCGAAGACCTGTGCAGGCGTGTGTTCTCACTGCCCATGCACGGGTATATCACAGAGGAGATAGTGGAGAGGGTTGCGGGGCACGTTGTGCGTGCAGTTGAAAGCTTTTTTAATTCGTAATGCGTAATTCGTAATTAATGGTGAATTTGCTGCGCAAATTTAAATTCAAGAGTTCGTAGGGGACGATGTCCACATCGTACCGTTTTTTCGAAATTCGCAGATATTCACGGGATGATGTGGACATCATCCCCTACAAGGCTGCGACTGGGCAATTTCTAGCTTCTAGCCTCTGGTCTCTAGCCTCTAGCAGCAAAGCTTGCCTATAAAAAGGAGCTACAAAATGAACTTCAATCTAATTTCAAACTACAAGCCCACAGGCGACCAGCCTGAGGCCATCGCCGCCCTTACAAAGGGTCTTTTAAGCGGATACAAGGAGCAGGCTCTAAAGGGAGTTACGGGCAGCGGCAAAACCTTTACTATGGCCAATATTATTGCAAATATAAACAAGCCTACACTGGTTCTGGCTCACAACAAAACCCTAGCGGCGCAGCTCTGCAACGAGTTTAAGGAGTTCTTCCCGCAAAATGCCGTTGAGTTCTTTGTAAGCTACTATGATTACTATCAGCCCGAAAGCTATGTAGTGGCAACGGATACCTACATAGAGAAGGATTCCGCCATTAATGACGAGATTGAAAAGCTGAGGCATTCTGCTACCTCCGCCCTTTCAGAGCGCAATGACGTTATAGTCGTGGCCAGTGTCTCCTGCATTTACACCCTTGGCGACCCCATAGATTACCGTAACATGATACTCTCACTGCGCCCGGGTATGCCCAAGGGCAGAGATGAGGTAGTCAAAAAGTTGGTTGAAATTCAATACGAGCGCAACGACATCAACTTTGTGCGCAATAAATTCCGTGTCAGAGGGGATGTTGTGGAGGTCTATCCCGCATATTCCACCGATACCGCAATCCGCATAGAGTTCTTTGGCGATGAGGTTGAAAAGATAAGCGAAATCAACGTTCTTACAGGTGAGGCTAAATCCACCCTTAACCACATTGCGGTGTATCCTGCCTCACATTATATAGTGCCCCATGATAAGCTAATGCAGGGCTTAAAGGACCTTGAGGAGGAGATGTACGAGCAAATAGCCTATTTTAAGGAGCACGATAAGCTCATAGAGGCGCAGCGCATAGAACAGCGCACCCGCTATGATATGGAAATGCTGCAAGAAATCGGCTTTTGCAGCGGGATAGAGAACTACTCCCGTGTGCTCTCCGGCAGAGCCAAGGGCAGCATCCCCTTTACTCTGTTTGACTACTTCCCCAAGGATTTTTTGCTGTTCGCAGATGAATCTCACGTGAGTATGCCTCAGGTGCGTGCCATGTATGCGGGAGACCGCTCCCGCAAGGAAAATCTGGTTAACTACGGCTTCCGTCTGCCCTCCTGCTTTGATAACAGACCCCTTAAATTTGATGAGTTCTACGATAAAATCAATCAGGTTATCTTTGTAAGCGCAACTCCCGCCGCCATGGAGCAGGAAAAGAGTGCGCAAATTGTAGAGCAGGTTATACGTCCAACAGGCTTGCTGGACCCTGAAATCACCGTTAAGCCCACAGCAGGGCAGATAGACGATTTAGTCTCTGAGATAAATCTGCGTGCCGAAAAGGGCTTTAGAACGCTTGTTACCACCCTTACCAAAAAAATGGCCGAGGATTTAACTGCATACTTTGAAACGCTGGGTATACGTGTTAGATATATGCACCATGATGTGGATACCGTGGAGCGCATGGAAATCATTCGTGATTTGCGCCTTGGTGAGTTTGATGTGTTGGTGGGCATAAACCTGCTGCGTGAGGGCTTGGACATTCCAGAAGTGGCTCTGGTGGCCATTCTGGACGCCGACAAGGAGGGCTTTTTGCGCAGCGAGACCTCACTGGTTCAAACCACGGGCAGAGCCGCCCGCAACAGCGAGGGCACTGTTATTATGTACGCAGATTCCGTTACTCCATCTATGGAAAGAGCCATAAAAGAGACCATGCGCCGCCGCAGCATACAAATGGAATACAACCAAAAGCACGGCATTACCCCCACAAGCATAGTTAAAAAGGTTGCCGGAATACTGGAGATTTCCAGCGGTGTAAGGGAAGCTAAGCCCGGGCAAAGGTGGATGAGCAAGGCCGAGCGTGAGCAGCTTATAAACCGCCTGAGCAAGGAGATGCGGGAGGCCGCAAGAATGCTGGAATTTGAGCACGCCGCCTATCTGCGGGATAGGATAGAGGCGATTAGGACGGGGAAGTAAGCCGTAATGCCTTGTAAGGATTAAACATTTACGGTTTGTAGGGGGCACGGCTTTTAGCGGCTATAAATTGTGTTGGTTTATTTTAATTTACGGTGTACATTTTCACATGAAATTATCTTTATAATACTTTGTAATAATTCTTGATTTTTGCTAATCAAGGTGCTATTATTAAAGTAAACGTAGCTTTACCAAAATTTTTCAAATTAAAGGAGCGTAAATTATGAAAAAGCTTATTTCTCTGATTCTAGCCTTGGCAGTTGTGCTTGGCATGATGGGCGTTGTGCCTGCTTTTGCTGCACCTAATGATGTAATTAATTTTCCTGATGATAATTTGAAAGCGGCATTGATTGCCGAGGGTGTGGATACTAATGGCGATGGAAAGATTACTCAGGGTGAGCTGGCGGGCAAAACAACTAGCTTGAATTTAAGTTTTAAAAATATTTCAAATATTGAAGGCCTGCAGTATGCTGTAAATTTGGAGGCTTTTGATTTCTACAACAACCAAATCAGCGATATCAGTCCACTTGCAAACCTTACAAGCTTGACTTACCTTTCTTTACGTTATAACCAAATCAGCGATATAAGTCCGTTGGTTGGCCTTACAAGTTTGGAGCATCTTAATTTATGCGATAACCAAATCAGCGATATAAGCCCACTTGCAAACCTTACAAATTTGACTTGGCTTAGGTTAGACGATAACCAAATAAGCGATATAGGCATAATTGCAAACCTAACTAAATTAACTGACCTTAGCTTAGATACTAACAAAATTAGCGATACAAACCCACTTGCAAACCTTACAAATTTGACTTCACTTGCATTAGGATATAACCAAATCAGCGATATAAGTCCCCTAGCAAATCTAACAAATTTGACTTTGCTTTGGTTACACGATAACCAAATCAGCGATATAAGCCTACTTGCAAACCTTACAAGCTTGACGGACATTTCTTTAAGCAGTAACCAAATAAGCGATATAAGTCCACTTGCAAACCTTACAAATTTGACTTGGCTTAGGTTAGGCGATAACCAAATAAGCGATATAAGTTCCCTAGCAAATCTAACAAGCTTGACTTGGCTTGTGTTAAACGATAACCGAATTAGAGATATAAGCTCACTTGCAAACCTTACAAGCTTGACGGACCTTTCTTTAAACAGTAACCAAATCAGCGATATAAGTCCACTTGCAAACCTTACAAATTTGACTTGGCTTAGGTTAGACGATAACCAAATAAGCGATATAGGCCCATTGGCTAATCTTGTGGACATGTGGTCGCTTTTTTTAGATAATAACTGCTTAGACCTAAGTGATTCTTATACTTTAAGTATCTTAGATAAACTAACAAAACAGAATAAAGATGTATCTTATTATTCACAAAAGCCCCTCCCCTTCACCCGCCAATCAGGCTCAACCCGCATAACCACAGCCCTAAACATAGCAACTCAAGGCTGGCCAACAGGCGCAGAAACAGTAATCCTAACCAGCGGCCGTGGCTTTGCAGACGCCCTTGCAGGCGGCTCACTCTCTGCCTCACTTGACGCACCCCTGCTGCTCACCTCAAACCTCCCAACAGGCCTTGAAGACGATGTTTTGAACACAATCAAGGACTTAAAAGCAAAGGATGTTGTAATCTTAGGCGGCACAGGCACGGTAAGCACAGAAATTGAATCCGCCCTAAAAGCGCAAGGCTTAGACGTAGAACGTCGCAGCGGCGGTAATCGCTATGAAACCGCAGTTGACATCGCAACCGCTCTATACGAAAACGCCGAGTTTGACACAGTCTTCCTCGCAGACGGCAACAACTATCCTGATGCCCTTGCAGGTGCGCCTGTATCAGGCATTTTGGGTCAGCCAATCCTCTTCACCAACTCAAAGGACAAGAACGTTAGAGATGAAACCCTCAAATTTATAGAGGCAAAGAACATCAAAAATGTGGTAATCCTAGGCGGCGGCAGCAGTGTAAGCGATGATATAAAAAAGGCTCTGGAGGCAAAAAATATAAAGGTAAGCCGCATTTTCGGCGGCAATAGATACGAGACAGCCCTCAACATCTACAACGCATACAAGGATATTTTCACAGGGGATACTATTACCATAACAACAGGTACCAACTTCCCAGATGCGCTTGCAGGCTCAGCCTACTCTGCAAAGATAGGCGCACCGCTGTTCCTGCTCGCAAACACGCTGAATAATGCGAATATCCGCACAGCCATCACGTCTAGCGGCAAGGAAGAATTCCTTGTTTATGGCGGCAGCGGCTCACTTTCAAATGCTGCGGTGCTTAGACATGTTCTTTAAGCTTTAATAAATAATGGGTGCACATCAAGTATGTGCACCCATTAAATTTTGCTCTTACTCCGAAACCACTGTAATCTCATCAGGTGCGGCGTAATACTTCTCAATGCCCTCAAATAGTGCCTTGGACGCCCTGTTGATCGGTTTTTCGCTATAAAAAGTGTTGTCTTTGATGACCTTTTAAAAAGGCTAAAAAATTTTAATTGACAAGCACCTTACCTTGTGGTATAATAAGTCGGTCAAGTTAATCGGGGATGTTTTAAACGCCTTGCTCAGCTTGATTTTAATTTGGTGTGATCCAGTAGCTCAGTCGGCAGAGCACCTGCCTTTTAAGCAGGGTGTCCGGAGTTCGAATCTCCGCTGGATCACCAAACCGACGATAAATCGCCAAAGTGAAAAGAGAAGAGTGAAGAGTGAAAAATAAGAACGGGTTCGCCGGTTTGTACTCTTCACTCTTCTCTTTTCGTTTTTCTCTTTTCACTACCTCCGCCCGCAGGCGGCGCATCTTTTTCGTCAGGCCCTTGCAAAAGCACCGCTTGCGAGCGGTTTAAGAGAAAAGATAAGACATAATAGAGAAGAAATAATAGATTAAGGCCACGCTTCGAGGTGCTTTTGTACTATTATCTATTATGTTTTATCTTTTATTTATTATCTAATTTTTCACACAAGGGGAGTGAACGCATACCCCCAACCCGCCTTAATCTCACCCCGTAAATGCACTCAACCTTTTACCTCTTTCATATTGTGAGTTTTTCTATTGACAAATTTTATCTAAAATGTTATCATTTTATTCATAAAACAAATTTATTGGAGGTTAAAATATGGTTTGTCCAAAATGTGGATTTCGCAATCCTGAAGGCAATCGCTTTTGCGCCGGCTGCGGCGAAAGCTTTGTCCCCGGTTACGCACAGCAGCCGCCTTATCAGCAACAGCAACAGGCAAGGATGAGACCCGTTCCGCCAAGCTATGTGGTGTTGCAGGTGGTGTTAAAAGAAAAACTGTTCGGCACTGGCTCACGCAATTTAAGTGCATTGGAGGGCGTGATTAACGAACAGGCTGAAAAGGGCTATCGCCTTCACACAATTACAACAGCCACAGGCGGAAGCTCCGGAATTGGCGGCGGCGATAGAATTCAAGCAACTATGGTTTTTGAAAAAATGTAACCAAACGCCCATAAGAGTTTCAGAGAAACTCTTATGGGCATTTTTATATGCTTATTACTACTTCATATAAATGCGATAAGGCACCATATCCGAAATTGAGCTTGCGCCGCCCAGCAAATACAGATGCTTGGTCTTTGTATTTGCGCTTATTGCCGCCTTTACCTCAGAGTTTACCGAGTCGGCTGCAACAAGGAATATAGGCATACCGTTCTTGGCCGCAAAGCCCGAACCTGCAAGGGCATCTGGGAAGTTAAGCCCTGTTGCAAGAGTTACCTCATCGCCAAACAGGCTGCGGTACTTGTTATATATCGCTACGCCTGTGGTGTAGCGGTTAGAGCCTGCAATGCGCTCTGTTGCTATTCTCTTGGCTTGGATTTGCTCTTCCTCCGCAGCCGAAACAGAGCTTGTGCCGCCAATGACTATAACCTTTTCAACATTGTTCTCCTCTAAAAATTCCAGAGTTTCAGCACTCACCTGCTTGCCGTTGGTATAAAGGACGGGTATGCCCTCTATAGCCGCAACAGGAGCAAAGGAAAGAGCGTCCGCAAAGCCATTGACAGTAACCAATGCAGCAGTTTTGCTCTTTTCCGGCGCAGTTATGACCTCTTCTTTGCTGCTTTCCGTGTCTTCTGTGTTTTCTGCATCTTCTATCTCTTCTAAGTCTTCTATTTCCTCTGTGTTTTCTGCGCTTTGCTCAATTGCATACAGCTCTGTACCAAGCTGTATTGCAGTGTCAATGCTGCTTCTTCCTGCAAGGCGGGTAACCTCTGTGGTTTTGCTCAGCTCTTCCTCTATTGATACAGGAATTGCAGCTGTTCCGCTTGCTATAATAACATTTTTTGCCTTTAGAGCCTTTATTTGCTCCTTTACAGAGCTCTCAAGCTCTGCGCCGCCCTTTGTAAGAAGAACGGGAGCATCATATGCCGCCGCAAGAGGAGCGGCTGCCAAAGCGTCCTTATAGCTTAAGGCTGTTGTGAGCATCACCGTTTCAGAGCTTCCGCCCTCACTTTGAGCCTTGCTTATTTCAATTGCTGTATCCACCCTGTTCCCGCCGCTTATTCTGTGTACATCCACATTAAGCTTAGGAAGCACTATAGGCTCTTCAGGTTTTGTAGGTCTTGTAGGCTCTATGGGCTTGAAGGTCTTGCATTTGGAATAATCAACCTTAGTATCATCAAATATACCATAACCCAATATTGTTTTGTCTGTGAGCAGATATTTTCTTGCTTTAACAGAATCTGAGGTGTTGCCCTCTATTGTGTTAACATAGGTTTTTCCGCTCTCTGTGCTTACACCTGTGACTATAGCCACATGGTCTATGCCTGTGCCCGGATTCCAGTCAAAATAGATTTGGTCGCCTCTTTTAGGGGTGTAGCTGCCTCTGTCCTTGTAAAGGCTCTTGCCCTTGTACCAATCCATAGCCGCACGGGCACTCACGGCCTTGGGCACTGCCTTGTTAAGAATCACGCTGCCGTTAATCTCGTCGGCTCTGTTGGCACTCCAGGCGGCAAAGGCGGCGCACCAGCCTGTGCCGTTGTTGCCTATCCATTTGCCATATTTAGTGTTGTTGCCGCTGCCCTCCTTGTAGCCCGCCTCTGCAAGTGCTGCTTCGGCATACCAGTTGGCCGCCTCACCTGCCGCAAAGGCTGCAAAGTTAGCAAAATAACATATAGATGCGATAAAAATAAAGCTTGTTAAGTAAAAGAAAATCTTTTTCATTTAGCTTTTTCCTCCATGAATTTCAAACAAAATGTGTGAGTTTACATAGGAATAGAAAGCATTGCATCCCTCCTTTTTGGCTTATAGTTTCATATTAAAGCACATATCAAATTAAAAAGCAAGGAAAATCCGTAAATATTGAAGTTGGTGTAATAGATTGTTTACAATTCTGTCATTGACATATTCTTCTTGAAGGTTATAATATTATTAGCACTCGAGATATGAGAGTGCTAAATAAAGCAACTTTTGCTTGCAGTCCTCGCCTATTTTTAAAGAGAGGTGGCAGCGTGAATTCTGAAGACAGAAAACAACGAGTTCTTGCTCTTATTATAGAGCAGTATATTCAAACAGGCGAGCCAACCGGCTCAAAAAAGCTGTGTGAGGGCTTGCCCCAAGCAGTTTCGCCTGCGACAATCCGCAACGATATGGCCTGGCTAACCGATATGGGCTATATCAACCAGCCTCACACCTCCGCTGGGCGTGTGCCCACACAAAAGGGCTATCGCTATTATATAGATAGGCTTATGCAAAGGCAGGAGCTAAGCCGAGATGAGCAGAACTATATAGGAGGAATGCTTGGCCATGCCTCGCAAAATCCCGAGCACTTTCTTGAGACAGCCTGTGCCCTGCTGGCGGATATGACAGGCCTTGCGGCCATTTCTACCACGCCATCTGACAAGCAGGCCAAAATACTGCGTATAGAGCTTATGCCCACGGGCATAAAAACGGTGCTGCTCTTGGTTATGACCAGCACGGGGCTTTTTAAAAGCAGACTTTGCCGCCTTGAGGTAGAGGCAAATTACGAGGTTATCGCAATATTGCGCAAGCTGATTAACGATTACTTCACAGGCCGTATTCTGCGGGAGATTACCCCCGCTTTTATACAAACACTGGCTGTCAGCCTTGGCGATATGACTCTGATAGTCATGCCTCTTCTAGTTGCAGTGCACGAGACTATAAGAGGTGCGGCAGATTCCCAGCTCCTTTTAGAGGGGCAGAGCAACCTTTTAGCTATACCTGAGCTTGACCCAATAGAGGCTAAGGCCGTGCTGGAGTTCCTCTCACACAGAGAAAAGCTTTTAACGCTGCTCTCACGTGATGAAAAGCACAGCGCAGCGGCTTATATAGGCAAAGAAAACGGCCGCCCTGAGCTTAACGCCTCAAGCATGGTTATCTCCACCTATAAGCTGGGAGAGAACGGCATCGGCAAAATAGCAGTTCTGGGTTCAACCAGAATGGATTACGCCAAAATCATATCCCATTTAGATTATTTTGCCAAAACCATTGGGGAGATGCTCTCACAAAATTTTGAGGAGGAATAGAAATGTCTAAAAAAGATATACCCGAAGAGGAAATACTTGAAGAAGAGGCTCTTGAGCTTGAGGACGCAGAGGCCACCGACCTTATAGCCTCTGAGCTGGAAAAAACCAGAGATATGCTGCTGCGCACTCTTGCCGAATATGATAATTTTCGCAAGCGCACCGCCAAGGAGAAGGATGACTTAATATCAAACTCCAAGGCCTTTGCAGTTGCAGAGCTGCTGCCTATCCTAGATAGCCTTGAAAACGCCCTTAAGCTGCCCGAAGGTGCAAGTGCCGCCGACATAGCAGAATCCCTTTTAAAGGGCATGGAGCTAACCTACAGGCAGGCGGTTTCCGCCTTTGAAAAGCTGGGAGTTGAAGAAATAAGCGGCTTAGGCGAGCCCTTTAACCCTGAGGAGCAAAACGCAGTAGCTCACATTGAAAGCGATGAATTTGACGAGAACACCGTCTCGCTGGTTATGCAAAAGGGCTACAGAATAGGCGAAAAGGTTATAAGACACGCCATGGTACAGGTGGCCAACTAGAGGTTAGAGGTTAGAGGCTAGATTTTTGTACATTAACCGCAATGTTTACCCTATGGCAATCTAATATCTAAAGTCTAATGTCTAATATCTAAATTAGGAGGTAAATCATGTCTTTAACAAATGTCAGCATTAGTATGGATGAAGAGACAAAAAAACGTGCAGAAAATTTATTCAGCGATTTTGGCATGAACATGTCTACCGCTATAAATGTTTTCATACGTCAAGTCATTAGAGAAAACCGCATTCCATTCATCATTTCTGCCGAAACACCCCATGAACCTCAGGCCGTTAAAGGCTCAGGCAAGGGCAAAATTTGGATGTCGGATGATTTTGATGCTCCTCTTGAGGAATTAAAGGAGTATATGGAATGAATTACCTTCTTGACACCCACACGGTCATATGGTTTTTAAACGACGACCCGCATCTCTCAAAAGCGGCGGAAGAGGCTATAACCTCTCCAACTGCCCACAACCATGTAAGCATTGCCTCCCTTTGGGAGGTTGGCATTAAAATGAGCATTCACAAGTTTGATTTTGAGGGTGGGTTCTCCGCCTTTTGCGATTTGATACGGCAAAATGGATTTAAAATAATCCATTTAGAACAGAAGTATATACAGAACATGCTTTCTTTGCCGCTCATACACCGAGACCCCTTTGACAGAATCATAGTTTCAACTGCTCTCTGTGAGGATATGACTATACTCACAGCAGATGAAAACATAAGCAAATACAAGGTAACCTCTGTTTGGTAGCGCATTTTAGAGCAGGGTAACCCACATAAACATAAGCACATACAAGGCAACCGCAACGGTTGCCATATGATAAATCTAAAATCTAAAATCTAATATCTAAAATCTAAATTCGGAGGTAAATATTATGTCAAGAACAATAGGCATTGATTTAGGTACAACAAACTCTTGCGTCGCTGTTATAGAGGGCGGCGAGCCTGTAGTTATCGCAAACGCAGAGGGTGCACGTACAACACCATCTGTGGTTGCCTTTGCAAAAACAGGCGAAAGAATGATAGGTCAGGTGGCAAAGCGTCAGGCTATTACCAACCCTGAAAGAACCATCTCTTCTATTAAAAGAGAAATGGGCACAGCACACACCGTGGGTGTAGACAGCAAAAACTACACCCCGCAAGAAATCTCCGCAATGATACTTCAAAAGCTCAAGGCAGACGCCGAGGCCTATCTGGGTTCTCCCGTTACCTCTGCCGTTATCACTGTTCCCGCCTACTTTACAGACGCTCAGCGTCAGGCTACAAAGGATGCGGGCAAAATTGCGGGCTTGGATGTTAAGCGTATAATCAACGAGCCCACAGCTGCGGCTCTCTCTTACGGAATCGACAAGGAGGCCGACCAAAAGGTTATGGTTTATGACCTTGGCGGCGGCACCTTTGATGTATCTGTTATTGAAATGGGCGACGGTGTGCAGGAGGTTCTTGCTACAGCCGGCAACAACCGCCTTGGGGGCGACGACTTTGACCAGAGAGTTATAGAATGGCTTGCCAGCGAGTTCCAAAGGGACAACGGCATTAACCTGCGCAACGATAAAATGGCCATGCAGAGGCTTAAGGAAGCCGCAGAAAAGGCTAAAATCGAGCTCTCCGGCGTTACATCAACAGCAATCAATCTGCCCTTTATAACCGCAGATGCCAGCGGACCAAAGCACTTGGATACAAACCTTACCCGTGCAAAGTTCAACGAGCTTACAGCAGATTTAGTCGAAAAGACCATGGGGCCTGTCCGTCAGGCTATGAGCGATTCCGGCCTCTCTGTCTCTCAAATTGATAAGGTGCTTATGGTGGGCGGTTCCTCACGTATCCCCGCAGTGCAGGACGCAGTTAAAAAGTTTATAGGCAAAGACCCCTTCAAGGGCATTAATCCTGATGAGTGCGTTGCTATAGGCGCAGCTCTGCAGGCCGGTGTGCTTGGCGGCGAGGTCGGCGGCCTTCTCCTCCTTGACGTTACTCCTCTCTCCCTTGGCATTGAGACCATGGGTGAGGTTACAACCAAAATCATCGAGCGCAACACCACCATCCCCTCTAAGAAGAGCCAGGTATTCACCACCGCAGCAGACGGCCAGACCTCTGTTGAGGTTAAGGTTTTGCAAGGCGAGCGTGAGTTCTCACGTGATAACAAGGTGCTGGGCGTGTTCCATTTGGACGGCATTGCTCCTGCTCCAAGAGGTATTCCGCAGGTTGAGGTTACCTTTGACATAGACGCAAACGGCATTGTGCATGTCTCTGCAAGAGATAAGGGCACGGGCAAGGAGCAAACCATAACCATAACCTCCTCTACCTCTATGTCAAAGGATGACATAGAAAAGGCTGTTAAGGATGCCGAAATATTTGCAGCCGAGGACAAAAAGCACAGGGAAGAGGTTGATACCCGCAACGAGGCCGACCACTTCATCTTCCAAACAGAGAAGACCCTGAATGAGCTTGGCGACAAGGTTAGCGCAGAGGATAAGAACGACGTGCAGTCAAAGCTTGACCACCTTAAGGCCATTAAGGATACAGGCGATGTAGAGCAGGTTAAGCAGGGCACAGAGGATGTTAAGCAGGCATTCTATAAAATATCCGAAAAGCTCTATCAGCAGCAGGGCGGCGCAGAAGCAGGCGAAGCCGCACCCGATTTTACCACCCCTGAGGCAGGCTCTGCAGGCGGCGATGATTTTAATGATGTAAATAATAACTAATAAAATATCTTGTGGGCGGGCTTTGTCCCGCCCCTGTGAGCGTTTGCGTAAAGCTATGGCGGTGAGTGATGTCTAACATCTAACCTCTAAAATCTAACGTCTAACTTCTACCATCTAAGCATTAAAATCTAACGTCTAATTGGAGTGATAAATTTTGCCTGAAAATAAAAGAGATTACTATGAAATACTGGGTGTATCTAAAACCGCAAGCGAGGGCGAAATCAAAAAGGCCTATCGTCAGCTTGCAAAGCAGTATCACCCTGATTTAAACCCGGGAGATACTGCCGCAGAGCATAAGTTTAAAGAGGCCAACGAGGCCTATGAGGTGCTCTCGGATAACGAAAAAAAGGCAAAATACGACCAGTTCGGCCATGCGGGTGTAGACCCTAACTTTGGTGCGGGCGGCGGTTTTGGCGGCTTTGACGGCGGCATTGATTTGGGCGACTTAGGCGACCTCTTCGGCCATTTTTTTGGCGGCGGAGGCTTTGGCGGCGGCCGCAGCAACCCCAATGCTCCACGCAGAGGGCAGGATGTGAGTGCCTCTGTTAACCTCTCCTTTGAGGAGGCCGCAAAGGGTATTTATAAAGAGATAAACTACCGCAGGATAGAAAATTGCTCCGATTGCGGCGGCTCAGGCGCAGAAAAGGGCAGCAGCCCCACAACCTGCCCACAGTGTAACGGTGCAGGAACGGTGCGGGTAAGCCAGCGCAGTGCCTTTGGAGTCATACAAACTCAGCGCAGCTGCGACAGATGCCGTGGCACAGGCAAAATAATAGAGCACCCCTGCAAAAAATGCGACGGCAAGGGCAAGGTGCGTGTAACACGCAATTATAATGTGGAGATTCCCGCAGGCATAGATGATTCTCAAATTTTAAACGTGCGGGAGCAGGGCAGTGCCGGTTCAAACGGCGGCCCCAACGGGGATTTGCATCTGCAAATAAACATACGCCCCCATCCCCTTTTTGAAAGAGACGGCTATGATGTCTGGTGCGAGCTGCCTCTCACCTTTGTTCAGGCCTCCTTGGGTGCAAGCATACAGGTGCCCACGCTTGAAGGTAAGGTTAACATAAATATCCCAGAGGGCACACAACCCGGGGATGTGCAGCATCTAAAGGGCAAGGGCATACAAAGGCTGCATGGCAGAGGCAAGGGCGACCAGCATGTAAGAATGACTGTAGAGGTGCCCAAAAACCTTAACGAGCAGCAAAAAAAGCTCCTGCGTGAGTTTGACGAGCAGACAGGAGACAAGAACTATGCCAAGCGCAAGGGCTTTTTTGAAAAGCTAAAAGATAACCTTAAATAAGCCTAATATGAATTACAAATTTGCAATATGCAGTTACAAACTTGTTCCTTGCATGATGTAGACAAGTATGCTATACTATTAACAACGTAAGGAAAGAACACGTAAAGGTTAGACTTTGGTTCTCCTTTTCATTCCAAGGTTTTAACTGTTTTTTCTACGTCATATTCTCCTTTTGTGTCGCCTGAAGTGATCCCCCTCACTTCAGGCATTTTTCCGTTCAAGCACTTGAATTTTATCTCTATTTATGATACAATGCCAATAGACTGTCAAATTTTTTAAAGGATGTTACGCCATGAAGATAAAATATTTCAGTTTGGTGCGCTCCCTTGGCTTGATATTGGTTTTAATCTATCATTTCTTCCCCAACATAATGCCCGGCGGCTTTATTGGCGTGGATGTCTTTTTTGCCTTTTCAGGCTACCTTATAACTGCACTTATCATTGAAAAATACAAGGGCACAGGCGGTTTTGAATACCTCTCCTTTATTAAAAGAAGGGTGCTGCGGCTTATGCCCGCACTTGTATTCATGCTATTTTGCACTCTGCCCCTGCTCTTTCTTATCTCACCTGATTTTCTTGTGGGCTTGCCCAAGCAGACGGCGGCCGCTCTTGGCTGGGTGACTAATTTTTACGAAATGGAGACAGGCGGCTCATATGAGGCAAGGCTTCTCCCCCATTTGTATGTACACACATGGTCTTTGGCGGTAGAAATGCACTTTTATATTATCTGGGGGCTTATTGCAGCGGTTGTGCTGCTGCTTATAAAAAAGAGTGCCAAGCGTGCTTCTCTGGCAAAAAAGCTGCTGTTTTTTATCTCCTTAGGGCTTGCTGTTATCTCATATTTATATATGCAGATGCTCACACAGGGCAAGCAAGACCCCTCCGCAGGCTATATGGGCACAAACTCCCACGCTTTTTCTATCATGCTGGGTGCGGCCTTGGGCGCAGTGTTGGGGCTTAGCTGTGAAGAGCGCACAGCACAGCTCTTCCGCTCCATCCCTTTTAGGATACTGTCGGTTTTGCTGCTTATTTTCTCCATGGGCGGCCTTGTTTATCTTTCAATAACAATGGATTTCTCCGCAGCCTTCACCTTTAAATACGGCCTGCCTATAGCGGCGGAACTCTCTGTTATAATGATATTCTCAATACGGGCTCTGCACGAATCAATCAAGAGCTTTGAGCCTTGGCCCCTAGCAACACTTTCAGACATCTCCTACAGCATGTACCTATTCCATTGGCCGCTTTATATTATATTTAACCAGCTGATTAAAAATTCGATTTGGGCTGTTATTGCAGCATTAATCGGCACTATAGGCTTTTCGCTGCTCTCCTACTTCTTCATAGAAAAGCCCTTTGGCGGCAAGCTTTTAATAAAGGGCAAAGCCCCTTCCCCCGCCCTGCTGCCCTGCGTTGCCCTGCTCCTTTTTGTGGGGATAGGCCTAAGCTTCTTTACTATAACAAGGGTGGCACAGCCCAAAAACTCCATTGAGCAACGCCTGCAAATGGGCTATGTCCATGTGAATGTATCCAAAATTGAAAATATCGGCTTTATTGCACATGAAATCAACCCCGACCCTCTTCACCGCTTTTCCTCTGAGGATGACGGCCGCAGCTCGGCTGTGCTCAAGGGAATAACCGTATACGGAGACTCTGTAACCATAGGCAGCGGCATCAACCACATGCGCAGTGCCCTGCTGGAGGCATTTCCGCAATACAGCTCCGATGATATTATAATAGACGCCAAGGGCTCACGGCCACTGCAAACAGGCTTGGATTTGATGAGTCAGGCGCAAAGAGAGACCGTTCTGCGTGAATATGTTGTGCTTGCTCTGGGTACAAATGCTTTTTTAAATGATTATAAAAAGGTGCAGCAATTCATTGATGAGCTGGAGCCAGGGCACAGGTTAATAGTTGTAGCTCCCTATAATGAGGCAAATAAAGAGGCCATCGCCGTTAGAGAGTTCATGCGCACTCTGCCTTCAAAATACAGCTTTATCACTGTGGCAGATTGGGCGCAGGAAGTTCTTAATGATAAAAGCATACTCTCTATTGATAAGGTGCACGCCGGAAGCTCTGCCGGCATGAAGGTGTATTATAACTGCATAATCAAGGCCATACATGAGGCTGAATCTAAGGATGTTAAAAGGTAAGTTTAAACTAAAACTAAGAAAGGACGCAGGAGATTCCGCACAATATTTTATAATGTTTGGTGTGCAGGCTCTCTTAGCATATGATGCTATGAAGAAGATAGCTAGCTTTACTATAGACCATATTCGCTTACTCAAAGGCCTGTATCTTTCCCGCAGGGATGTGTTTGGCAGCGAGGTGATAAGCACCTTTGACATACGCATGACCAAACCCAACGAAGAGCCCGTTATGAACACAGCCGAAACCCACACAATAGAGCATTTGGGCGCAACTTTTTTGCGTAATCACCCTGATTTTGCCGCAAAGACAATCTATTTTGGGCCTATGGGATGCCGAACAGGCTTTTATCTTTTGCTTGCGGGCGATTATTCATCACAGGCTGTGCTCCCCCTTGTAACAGAGCTGTTCGAGTTCATGCGTGACTTTGAGGGTGATGTTCCGGGCGCAGCTCCACAGGATTGCGGCAACTACCTTGATATGAATCTGCCCATGGCTAAATATCTTGCAAAACGTTACTTAGATGAGGTTCTTTACTGCATTAAACCCGAAAATTTAGAGTATCCGAATTAATAAAAATCCGCCTCAATTAAGGCGGATTTTGTCTGGCATTCTTTGGTTAAGCCTAGAATTTAATTTCACATTTAGGCAGAGCATTTTTTAATGCTTGAACTGCCCCTTCACTTAAAGGATTATCATTTACATAAAGCACCTGCAAATTTGTTAAGCCTAACAGTGGTGTAACATCTGTTATATTATTGCCGTTTAAGTACAGCTTTTCAAGTTTCTTCAAGTTTGTAAGAGGTGTTATATCAGAAATTATATGTACAGAATTTTGTGGCTTGCTATTCCCTAAGTTGAGCTCTTTCAGATTTGTCAAATTGCGAACCTCTGCTATATTACTTACACCGTTGCCCCACATTTGCAAATCTTCTAAATTACTTAACTGTGTAAAATATGCCATGGTGGCCAGTCC
>JAISYX010000095.1 GCA_031269595.1 Oscillospiraceae bacterium | reverse complement strand
GAGTCGACGACTCTGCGCCCCCCTTGCCCGCATCTTTGCGGTGTCATCCAAATCTCTGATTTGGCTAATGACACCCATGCACAGTTGCCCCAAATTTTAATTTGGTCGGCAACCACTGCGGCTTACTTTCTCGTCGGAACCAGAAAGTTCGGGTTTTTCGCTTGCGAAAATGCAGCCTTTGGCTGCAACCGACTAAACAGCGTGCGTGCCCGTGCGGCATGAGCACAAGCTAATATAAAATCTTGTTATACATTAATACGAATAAATTAAAACTTAGAAAGCCAGACAGCTTGTCAGTACACTAAATTTCAAACGGGAGGAAGTATATGCTTGAACTGCTTAAAAATAACAGCATAACAGAGCTTGAAAATTTCCAAAACGCAGCTTATATATTAAACGATAGCAGCCTGTTTTTTAAAACGGGCTATAAAATTTTACAAAGCTTAGAAAAAAACGGCCTTGTGCGCTGCGCAAGGCTTAAATATAACGGCAAAATAAAGCTTGTTTACTTCACCTCCAAATACCGCTCGCTGCCAACTATAGTTCCTGCACTTAATTCGGGCGGCTTTCTCTCTGTTATAGCTAACCTTTTTGCCAATATACTGGATATTAAAAGCAACGGCTTTCTTTTTTGCCGCAACATACATGCCTCGGCAGATAAGATATTCATAGACCAAAACACCCTTGCTGTCAATATGATTTATCTGCCCGTTAACTCTGTTTATAAAGAGAGTGCCGTCTCCTCCTTTGAATGGGAGCTTAGAATAACCATAATGGGCATAATAGACGCCTACCCCCACATTAATTCCTCTGCCGTTAAAAGGGTTAGGGAGGAACTGGCCAACCCTGCTACAGGGCTTGACAGGCTATATCTTATGATACTGGCAGAATCTAAAAGTGACGGCCGAACAGGTCAAACAGGCATGCTGCAAAGCGCAGACGACACCGAAAGCCTGTTAACTCAGCCCCTGAGTCCCTCGGACTATGCGCCTGTTAATCAAATTCAAACAGGGGTGCTCAACAGCAGCCTCTTTATGATAGTAACCGCTGTAAATACGCCTATTAAAACGGTGTTTACGGTTGATAGGCCGGAATTTATAATAGGCAAAAATCCCGATACTGTAGACGGAGTTGTGCCCAACAAGGCTATAAGCCGTGTGCACTGCAAGCTTGTTTGCCGCAGTGGCCTGTGCAGTGTGGTGGATTTAGGCAGCGCAAACGGCACCTTTGTAAACGGCACACGTATCCCAGCTAATCAGCCTGTCGCATTAAATGACGGGGATATTCTAAGGCTGGCAAACAGCGAATTTACCATTTCCATTTAGGAGGGATGCCCCATGAGCAAGCCCCTTATAATTTTGGCCGATACAGACGATAGGTACCTTGCCCCCATGGAGCTGAAGTTCCTGGAGGAACTGTATGATAAAATTGAGCTTGAGGTTATAACCGACGCTGCTTACTTTAAGGCTTATTTTGCCACCCCCAGAAGGTCCGAGATAATTGTAGTAAGCCGTGAATTGTACAGCTCAGAGCTGCAAAAGCACAACATAGCCCATATCTTTGTGCTCTCGGAGCAAAACGATAACCAGACAGAAGAGCTTGATATAAACAGCATATTTAAATACCGCAGCGTTAAAGAGATTTATAACGAGATTATGTTTAATGTCTCTGAGAGCTTATTTGTCGAAAAGCAGGCCTTAAACGAGACCACCGTGGCGGCAGTTTATTCGCCCTGCGGCGGCACAGGCAAAACCACCCTTGCCATGGGTGTGGCGGCCTCTCTTGCTCAAAGCTTTAAAAGGGTGCTGTATCTCAATGCGGAGCACATGCACAGCTTTCATTATTATTTAAACAACAAAGAGTGCCTGAGAAACGAGGCCTATCCTGCCTTGCAGCAGCGCAATGAGGATTTGTACAGGGATTTAAAGCCCTATTTTCGCAAGGAGCTGTTTGATTATCTGCCGCCCTTTTGCGCCTCACTCTCTGCACTTAACATTGATTTTAAGGCCTATGCACAGCTTATAAGGCTTATTAAGGGTACAAGAGACTATGATTATATTATAGTTGATACCGATTTTGTCTTTGACGAGGCAAAGGCGGAGCTGTTGAGCATGGCTAACAGGGTTTTGCTTACCTTTAATCAGGATAGCTTTTCTGTGTTTAAAACTCAAGTGCTGTTAAACAACATAGATTTTGCTGATAACGAAAAGTATTTGTTCATTTGCAATGCTTATAAGGCTGACGAAGAGAGCTTTGCAGCAAGCGGCAGCAACACGGGCTTTGTAACTAATGAGTATGTGGATTATATAGAGGGCTTGAATTCGGCTAACCTAGAAACTCTGCTGAGCTTCAAGGGCTTTCAAAAGTTGGCATATTCACTGCTGTAGTTCACGTGGCGCATATTGATACGCTAAGCTTTAAATTAGTCGTATTAATGTGTAACAGGATATTGTCTTGGCTTTGTGCTCATGCCGCACGGGCACTTACTTTCTGGTTTCGCCCAGAAAGTAAGCAAAGAAACGAGCAGAGGGATTCCGATTCCCTCTGCACTCCTTAAACGGGGCAGAGCAGCGGCTCTGC
>JAISYX010000096.1 GCA_031269595.1 Oscillospiraceae bacterium | reverse complement strand
AGCCTTGGATCACCTTGCTTTAAACGAGAATCAAATTAGCGATATAAGCCTACTTGCAAACTTCACGAGCTTGACTTATCTTTATTTATCCGATAACCAAATCAGCGATATAAGCCCGCTCGAAAAACTAACTGGTTTGCGCAACCTTCTTTTAGATGACAACCAAATCAGAGATATAAGCCCCATAGCAAACTTCAAAAACATGTTGAATATTTATTTAGATAATAACTACTTAGATCTAACCGATTCTTATACTTTAAGTATCATAGACGAACTAATAAAACAAAACGACACTGTACGTTACAAACCTCAAAAGCCAATACCTGCAACAGGTTACTTCACCCGCTTCTCAGGCAAAAACAGAGCAGTAACAGCCAACGCTATAGCAACCCAAGGCTGGCCTGAGGGGTCAGACACAGTAATTCTAGCAAGCGGTGCAAGCTTTGCCGACGCCCTTGCAGCAGCCCCGCTTGCAGCGCATTATGATGCACCTATCCTGCTAACATCAAGCAAAACCACGATTGAAGACACTGTTTTAAACACAATAGAAACATTAAAAGCTAAGAATATCATAATAATTGGCGGCACAAGCTCTGTAAGCAAGGAGATTTTCAGCCAGCTGGAGGGGCTATCACTTAAGGTCGATAGGCTTGCCGGCGGCAACCGCTACACAACTGCAATCGAGGTTGCAAAAGCCCTTGAGGCAGATGGCGTTGAATTCACAAGCGCATTTTTGGCCGATGGAACGAACTTCCCAGATGCACTCTCTGTCTCACCTGTTGCGGGTATTTTGCAGCAGCCTATACTCTTCACAAACAAGAATGACACAGCCAAAGTAAATGCCGATACAGGAAAATATATTGCAGCTTCAGGTATTACAGAAGTAGTCGTAATTGGCGGCGGCATAAGTGATGCTGCGGTAGCTGATTTAGGCGTTGAAAACACATCTCGCCTCTCCGGCGCAAACCGCTATGCCACTGCGGTTGCAATCAATACGGAGTATAAATCAATTTTCACAGGGGATGCTGTCACTCTCACCACAGGCACAAACTTCCCAGACGCACTGGCGGGTTCGGCTTTCTCCGCAAAGATAGGCGCACCACTGTTCCTAGTTGGCGGCGCACTCAGTGCGGACGTTAAGGCGGCAATAGGCGGCTTTAATGCTGATGAGTTCTATGTTTACGGCGGCGGCTCATCTCTGCCTGACAGGCTTGTGTTAGGGCATATATTTTAATAATCGGTAAACGAATCAACGCCCCGCAGGAGTTTTTCTGCGGGGCGTTTTGTAATATAATTTCCCACCATACATAAAATATTCTGCTCATATATTGACAATTGCAGTATAAAAACTGTATAATGTTAGTATAATAACAAAAAAGGAGTTGTTTCTTATGGCTGCACAAGATATGTCAACCATCACATTCCGTTATCCGACTAAGTTAAAATCACAATTTGAGGCTATGCTTGAGGTGCTTGGCCTTAACATGAGCTCGTATTTTTCCATGTCTGCAAATCAGCTAATAATTCAAAGGAAAATTCCGTTTGAAGCCGTAGTTCCGCAAACACTTTATGATGAATTGGACTTTATCTCGGCCAATCGTAATCAAGAGGATTACGTGCCTTTCAATGAATTCATTAATGAGTTTCGCAGTGCGGTTTCAAGAGGAAGTGCCAATGGAGAATAACTATCTTGAGTATAACGATATTATCAACGAATTAGCAGATAACGGAGAGTAGATTTTAATCCCCTGTCACCAATCCCCTCCCGGCTTCATATCCTGATAGAAAAGCAATGGGGGAGGTGAAACTATGCCTCAAATCTACACAACTGAACAGCTTAACGAGTTAAATCCCGAGCTGTATGAAAAACTGTATCCTCAAATGCGCCACCTTGCCGAGAGAATCCGCAACGAGAACCTTTCAGAGAGCGAGATAGCCAGATATGCCGATTTAATCCTTGAAAGCGACGGGATCAACGGCTATGCAGCCCCTGAGGCCCTTGGGCTTGGCAGAAGCAACAAGTGGAAGGGCAACACAAGCGAATTTGCACGCTGGCTACTCTGGGCGTTGATATTCGGCGGCGGAGTGCCTATATATCCGATTTTTCCGCCAATATGGCCTCCTTACTATCCTGTTAGGCCGCAGTACCCATCAAGACCTTCGTATCCATCAAGGCCTTCGTACCCATCAAGACCATCGTACCCCTCACGACCATCATATCCATCCAGACCGTCGCAGCCCTCAAGGCCATCACAGCCATCTAGGCCCAATAGGCCGGAAAGGCAGGGCAGACCTGGTAGATAGTATATATAGTCAATCAAAGCTCTGTGAGAATTACTTGCAGAGCTTTAAAAATTTAATTTATTTGCTTATTCTTGTTGATTTATTAAAAGTTTTTTAGTATAATTAATACACAAGATTCTCAAATTCGAAAGGAATTTTAACATTTATGAGCAAGCTAAAGCTAATGACAATATTAGGCACCCGCTCAGAGGTTATACGTCTCTCAGAATGCATAAAGTCATGCGACAAATATTTCACTCACATTTTGGTTCATACAGGCCAAAATTGGGATTACAACATGAACCAAATCTTCTTTAAGGATTTAGGAATAAGAGAGCCTGACCACTATCTGGCCGTCACAGGGGATACCACAGGCCAGAGAATAGGCAATATAATTGCAAAATCTTATGAAGTAATATCACGTGAACGCCCTGATGCTGTGTTGATTTTAGGCGACACTAACACGACTCTCTCGGCCATTTCTGCAAAGAGATTGAACGTGCCTATCTTCCACCTTTCTGCGGGTAATCGCTGCTTTGACGACTATGCACCGGAGGAGATTAACAGGCGTATAGTTGACCATGTGAGCGACATACATCTGGCTTACACAGAGCACAGCCGCCGCAATCTGTTGAACGAGGGCATTGCCGCTGACAGGATATTTGTCACTGGCTCGCCCATGGCGGAGATTTTGCACAATCATATGGATGAGATTGAAGCCAGCGATATTCACAAGAGGCTGGAGCTCACCGCAGGCAAATACTTTGTGGCCTCTGCACACCGAGAGGATAACATCGACAACGACAAAAACTTCCGCTCTATCATGACCTCCCTTAACGCCGTTGCAGAGCATTATCAAATACCTATAGTGTATTCAACTCACCCACGCAGCTGGCAGCGCATAGAGCAGAGGGGCTTTATCTTTCACCCCCTTGTTAATCAGCTTAAGCCTTTTGGCTTTTTCGATTACAACAAGCTGCAAAAGGATGCCTACTGCGTTGTGTCGGATTCCAGCACCCTAGCGGAGGAATCGGCTATACTGGGCTTCCCCGCTGTGCTCATGCGCACGGCCACAGCAAGGCCGGAGGTGTTTGACACAGGCAACATGGTTATAGGAGGCATTAAGGACAGGGACGTCTGCAACGCCGTTGAGCTGACCCGTGCCATGCTTGAAAGCGGCGATAAATTCCGCATTCCCGCCGATTTTACAGATGTGAATGTATCTGCCAAGGTGGTAAAGATTATTCAAAGCTATACGAAGATTATAAATAAGAGTATTTGGGAGACGTTTTAATGGGTCTTGAAAATGAATAACACAGCAATTAATTATAGAGATTTACCTGCTATTCGCAAAGCCGGATTGGCCGCACTAAAGAAGGAGCTTGGAGGCGTGGGCGCAGTGTATTTTCTGCGTCAATTTAGTGCAGGCAGCGGAGATTACACTAAGGAACGCAAGGAGCTTCTTGCTAATGATACACCGGAAGAGGTTCTTAAAGGTATTCGGGATATGGAGGCAAAGCGGAAGACAAAAAACTATCATGATAATACCGATTTATAGTAAAACTAAAACAAAAATGGCGAACCGTTGCGGTTCGCCATTCAAATTCTTTAAATACTATTATTAGCACTTGCTAAAGCTTATAGGCAAATCCTTCAAAGCGTCAGGATTAGTAGCAGCTAAATAAGCAATATAGCCAATCACAGCAACTGAGAGTATGCCTACAATCAAAGCAATTATGCCCAGCGTAAGAGCAAAGTTGCCCTTGCCGGATTTCTTCTTAGCGGACTTTGCCAATATGATAGAAATTATGCCCAAAACAAGGCCGAATGGCAGGGAAAAGATGCCGACTAAGCCGAGCAAGCCGGAAAAGAATCTTCTGCCCTTAGCCTTTGGCAGCTTAGCGGGTGCGGCTTCTTCTGAGGCTTTAGCGGCAGCAGAGGCGGCCTTGACCTCCTCAACCTTTGCGGCAACGGCTTCTTTGACCTCTGTTGTTTTTTCGGCGGCAGTCTCTTTAATCTCTGCGGCCTTTTCGCTTACGGCTTCTTTAACCTCCGCTGCTGTTTCAACAACGGCTTCTTTGACCTCTGTTGCTGTCTCTACAACTGCCTCTTTAACCTCAGCAGCGGTTACGGCCGGAGCTTTCTCGGCATTGAGCTGTGCAGGTTGGTCTAAATTGAGCTTTGCTCTGGCTTCTGCAAGAGCTTCTTCAAAGTTATTATTCACAAAATCAGCCTCCTATTTTTGTGCAGTTATACAATAACCACATATCTACATCTTAATTATATCATACATACTACAAATTTACAACTGTTAAAATGAAAAATTTTTAAGCTCATTAAGCAGATTAATATAAAATGCTGTTACAGAATGATACCTTTTATAATCAGAGCCACGCCTTTTAAGATGTATTACATCCACCTGATCAAAGTGAGAAAAGCCGCTTTTGCCGCCCTCCACGTTGATTATTCCCCTATATGCGCCCCAGCGGGCAGAGCGCACCGAGACAAGCCCGTCGTTATCGCCCTCGGCCAGCTTGATTAAAAAGTGCGGCAGCTCCAAAAGCAGGCTTGAGGTGGTTCTTGTGCCAAAATCCGCCGCATAGCTCTGGTAATAGATCTTCTCAGAATTGGGGCAGATAATGTTTAAATACTCGGCATATTCAGTGGTAAACTCATGGCAGACATGGCGAAAATCAGGCGCAGAATCCCCAATTGCCTTATAAAATATGTTGGAAGAAAAGGCTACAGCATCAAGCAAAAGGGGGAGATGCTCGCAAATTTTATCCATGACTGCAAGCCCCCTGTGGGGCGTTGCTATTGTGGTTAGACTTGCCACATATTTTTCCATGCCCAAGGCAGAAATCATGTAGCGGGCGTCCAAGCCGCCCTTGGAGTGGGCGATTATGTTAACCTTGCCGCAGCCGGAGCGGCTGACAAGGTGCTTTATTTGAGCCTTTAGGCTTGCTGCGTTGCTCTCTATTGAGCCCCAGGCGTCGTGCTGACCGTTGTGGATTTTAGCACCCCGCTCCGCAAGGGCGGCGGGAATACGCCCCCAGCTATCCATCCAGGGGAGCTCACGAATTCCAACCCCGTGCAGCATTATTACAGGATATTTTGTTGCGCAAAAGTCATCCATATCTATGTACCGCCTTTCGATTCTTATATATTCCCTGCCGAGTGCATTTTTTCCGTCCTCGGATTTCTTGAAAGGCAGGAATCCACATTTACTATGCGGTTAAAAACAGATGTGTGCGCAGATGAGAGGCCCTTATCAATATGCAGACTGCCAAAAAACCAGTGCTTGTATGTAACCTCCTGAGCCAGTTCGTCCAAAAAGGCGTTAACAGGGTTAAAGCCCGCCCCGGGGGTTAAAAAGGTTTTAACCTTGCTGGGGGGCTCGTGGGTTATAAGATAATCCACCGTAAGATTGCGCTTATAAAGATTATCCACGCCCTCCTGCATCTCGTCTATAGTGGGCAGCTCCTGCTCCCACCACTTAGAGCCTCGCTTTTGCCGCAGGTCGGTGTCGGCACTTTCGCCGCCTCCCATGGTGAAAAAGCTCTTGCCGTCAATTTCAAAAACCTGCCCCCTGCAAAGGTGATAGAGGTTTTTGTCAATACGGTGCACCTTGCCGCCGTTCCAGCTTCCCACAGGATACCTGTATAGCAAATCAAAATTTTCGTGAGTACCGTCTACAAAAAGTATGGTGTACCGCTGCTTTCCCAAGAATTTTAGGGTTTTTTCCTCGTTTTTGCCGCCCTCCCAGATAAAGCCGAAATCACCGCATACAATAAGAAAATCGTTGCGTTTAAGCCGTGCCAGAGCCTTATCCTCAAAGCGTGCAATCTCCCCGTGCATATCTCCTGTTATGTAAACCAAAATGCTCATCCTCCCTTATGGAAATGATTATAATAAGCAGAAGCTTAATATCTTGCTGCTGTTGCTCATTTAATTAACTATTGATGAACTTTAGTAAAATCCCCTTTTCATAATAAGAAAAAAATGATATAATATTATTGATAAAGGCGGTTAGTATTTGCATTAAAAAGCAAATAACAATCCCCATTAAATACATTATAACACATTGGAGGCTAAAGTTCCATGAAAAAATTAGCCATTTCTGTTTTTACTATAATTTTTTTATTTATTTTAATATTTTCGGGCATTCCTACAGGGGCGGTGTATCCTGTACCCTTTGAACCCAAGAGCCAATACATATACATGGTAAATATGGATACAGGCATGGTGGTTTATGAAAAGAACTCTAACGAAAAGTGCTATCCTGCATCCACCACAAAGATTATGACAGCCCTATTGGCTGTGGAATCCTGTCAGGATTTAAAAGAGACTCATGTCACCATTCCCGCAAAGGTGGCCAAAATGCTGGAGGGAACAGACAGCTCGCTGGCCGGATATGTGACGGACGAGCAGGTGACAATGCTGGACCTGCTCTATGGCTTAATGCTGCCCTCAGGCAATGAGTGCGCCATGACTATAGCCGATTATTTTGGCAAGGGTAACATAGATGACTTTGTTGAGCGCATGAACGAGCGTGCCGCAGAGCTGGGCATGAAGAACACCCATTATGCAAACCCCGACGGCCTGCATGACGACGACCACTACACCACAGCCTATGATATGTTCCTGCTTGCCAAGGAGATTACAAAGCACCCCGAGCTGGCCGAAATTTACGGCTCTTATAAATACACTGTATTTGCCACAAATAAGCACAATCAACGCACTATTTACAACACAAATTATCTTATGGATAGGAACAGCACCTACTATTATTCAGCGGTTAAGGGCATAAAAACAGGCCGAACCAACCAATCCGGCAACTGCCTTGTCTCCACTGCCACTAAAAACGGATATACATACATAGCAGTGGTAATGGGCGCACCTCTAAAGGACGATAAGGGCAAGGCCTATAAGCAAAACCTCTGCCAGCTGGAAACTAAGTCATTTTATGAATGGGCATTTAAAGATTTACAGTTTAAAGCAATTGTTTCGGATAACCAAATAATGACACAAAAACCCTTAGAGAATGCCTGGAACAAGGATCATATCTCACTTGTACCCGAGGAATCCTACCAAACCTTAATTCCTGTAACGGTAGATGCAGGCACGGTTATTCCTGAATATCACTTGAAGGAATCCGTCTCTGCGCCTGTGCGCAAGGGCGAGGTTATGGGCGAGGTTGTGTTTAAATACGGCACCCAGGAGATAGGAAGGGTTAACCTTGTTGCAATGGAATCGGTTGACAGGAATTTTTTTATCTATGCCTCAGGGGGGATAGGCAAATTTCTAAAATCCAAAATATTCCTTATTTCCCTTGGCGTTGTGGTGATTTTGGTAACCCTTTATATAGTTTACGCCTATCGCCACAACCGCAAGCTGCAAAGAATTAAAAACAGAAGAAAAAGCTATAGATAAGAGTTAAAATCTGTAGGGGACGGGCTTGCCCGTCCCGCAGACTTGGCGGAGAAAAGTGAAAAGTGAAGAGTTATGGTGGATTTGCTGCGCAAATTTTGATTAAAAAGTATGAGGAGCACTCCACTCCCCTACTAGATGCTAGAGGCCAGAGGCTAGAAGCTAGAAGTTGCCCAGTTGCAGTTCCCGCTATAAATTAAGCTTCAACTACTTTTCAATCAAAATTTGCGCAGCAAATTCACCATTAATTACGCATTGCGCATTGCGAATTATGCATTGAAAAAAACATATGTAAACTTCTTATTAACATATCACACCACCCGCAAAGCCCATGCCTTAGCCATTTTTAGCCCGTAAAAACCCGTCTAAAATCACACAAAAATTGACATTTCTTCGGGAATATGCTATAATAGAGGCCAGAGATCAGAGGCTAGAAGCTAGAATTTGCCCAATCGCTACTTTACAGGGGACGATGTCCGCATCATCCCATTTCACCAAAATTTACGGATATTTACGGGATGATGTCCACATCATCCCGTACGACTTTTAATCAAAATTTGCGCAGCAAATTCACAACTAATTACGAATTACGCATTAAAAACTCTTCTCCGCATTGTAATGTCTAAAATTTTACGTCATTGAGGAGCATAAACGCCATGGAACTCTCAAAGCTGGATTCCCATATCTTTTCAAAATACCCCACCCGCTTTAAACGCGATGAAAAGGATAGCTTCCTTATATTCATAGCAGGTGTTTTTAAGCAAAACGGCTATGCCGAAAAGGATATTAAAATCCGCAAAATGAAGGATACCGTTGAGAATAACAACCTTATAGTTGGCGAACCCAACGCCAAATATCTGTTTACAGCGCATTACGACACCCCAGGGCGCACAGGCTTTTTTAGCTTGGGCTCAAAGCTGTGGGGCAGAACAATAGGCATGGGCTTAGCTCTTATTTTAGGGGTGCTGCTTGCCCTCTCCTTCTTTTTTATTAGCAGATATATACCTCACTTTACAGATTTATCCTTCTTTCAGCGTTATATATATTCACTGCTGTGGGTTTTGATACTTGTTATAGCCTTTGTTTGCGTGCCTATGTCCCTCAAAAACAAGAATAACCGCAACGATAACAGCAGCGGAGTGCTGGCTCTGCTTAAAATAGCCGAGCTTGTCAGCAGCGATAAGGAGCTTAAGGCTCA
>JAISYX010000119.1 GCA_031269595.1 Oscillospiraceae bacterium | reverse complement strand
ACCGAGTTCCTCTCAGGCAACGATCCTGACGTTCTTTACTACTGGATGGGTTCTGATGCAGAGCCCTTCGTAGCAGGCAACAAGTTCGTTACTATCGAAGAGATCCAGAAGGATTATCCCGATTTCGCTGCTGACCACGACATTAAGTCAATTGCAGCTTCTGCAACAGCTTCTGACGGTAATCACTATTTCGTACCAGGCCCTGGCTACTCCGAGGCTCTCTTTGCTAACAAGAAGGTTCTTGCTGAAGCTGGCGTAACACTTCCCGATGAGAAAACAACTTATGAAGCATGGGTTGCTGACCTTAAGAAAATTAAGGATGCTAAGTTTATTCCACTTGCAACAGTTTTTGCTCCTGCTGAAGGTATCCACTATCTCTGGGAGTACACCTCTTATAACAATGAGAAGGTTGCTAAGGATCACGGCACATATGATGCCAAAGATGCTGCTAAGGTAGCTGCTTATGCTGCTGGCTTAGATGACATTAAGGCTCTTTATGATGACGGCTTACTCTATCCGAGTGCTGATTCTGCAACAAACGGCGATGCATTTGCTGCTCTTGTTGCTGACAAGGCTGCTTTCTTCGTAGGCGGTTCTTGGAGCTACAATGTTGAAGGCGATGCTGCTAAAAACATTGCTATCACTTACTTCCCCTCCAAGGGCAACGATCGTAAAAACACAGATGCTATCGGCGGAATCTCCATGGGCTTCGCAATTTCTCGCAAGGCTTATGAGGATCCTTCTAAGAGAGACGGCGTTGTTAATTTTGTTAACACTGTAACTAATGCAGAATCTCTCCTTTCTTACGGCGAATGGCGTTCATACACCCTTTCTGCTGCTGCTGCTGACAGCAAGACCCGTGCATATGTTCCTAATGAGGCTTGGGATGCTGCAGAGCGCGTTTCTGAAGGTGGCAAGGCTACTGCTCTTACAGATACTCTGAAGTCCGCTCTTGTTTTCAATGCAGGCGTTACACTGTTCGCAGGTGCTGTACAGGATAACATTCCAGCTGCCAACAAGACCATCCTTTTCGGCCAGTCCGCAGAGTTCTTCAAGGGCAAGGGCACAGCTGCTGCATTACTTGAGGCAGTTATTGCTGCTTAATTAAACCACAGTAGTAAAAGTTGATATTTTGTATATTAACTTGACCTAAGGCGTCTTCACAAGGCGGAGGGCAGTCTGCCCTCCGCCTTAGTTTTTAGAGAGGGGATAGTAGAAATGAATAACTCTATGCTCTATAAAAAGAAAAGGCCACTTGTCCTTTTTCTTATTCCGGCAACCTTGTTAATGATAATATTTCTTTATTATCCATTTTTAAGCAATTTTTTTAATGCATTTAGAACCTATGGCTCAGGTATAACTGCGCAGGCTACAGGTTGGCAGGATCCTTGGTTTAGTGCTTTTTGGAGTCCTTCATACAGTTCAGAGGGATTCTATTCAGGTCAAATACCGCTCTTGCAAGACCCCGCATTTCTGGCGGCACTTAAAAATACGGGGATATTGGTTCTGGCGGCTGTATTTTTACAGGTTGGCCTTTCATTAGTTCTTTCTTTGTTAGTTGACAACGTAAGACACGGCGCATCTGTTTACAGAACTATTTATTTCTTTCCAATTGTAATTTCAGCAACTGCATTAGGTTTGTTTTTTCAATTGTTATTTAAGGATTATGGTCCCATTCAGCATTATTTAACCAATGTGCCGGAGGGCAACGCCTTATTTACAGACGAGAAGCACTACCTACTACCCTTGCTAATATCGGTAGTCTGGCAATATGTCGGATTCTATTTTGTAATTATTGCCACAGGGCTAAATAATATTTCGGCAGACTTATATGAGGCCGCTTCAATCGACGGTGCAAGTAACTGGCAGGTTGTGTGGTATCTCAAAATACCTCTGTTGAGGAACACTATTAATTCATGCATTCTCCTTGCAGCAACAGGTGCGCTTAAGGTTTATGACATGCCTAATGCCCTGTTCCCTGCAATCACATCGAATACCCCTTGGCGGTGGACTCTAGGAACATTGATGTACGAAAGGGCATATACTCCAAGAATAAATGCCGTTTCTACAGGTGCAGCAATTGCTGTTGTTATTGTTGTTCTTGGGATTTTGTTATCAGGATTTATTAATCTTGTTTGCCGTGACAAGGATTATTAATAGAAAGGGAGGATTGCTTTATGAAGGAAGCTCACTCTGCGAGTTTACCTGTGAGAATAGTTTCTCATTTTGTTCTTATCCTATGGAGTTTAACCATTATAGTTTCATTGTATTGGTTGGGCATAAACTCATTCAAGAACACAGATTATATCAGACGTGATTCGTTTTCTCTACCAAATCAAGTAACAAAAGCGGGCGAGAACGGCCTTGGCAACTACGAGCTTGCATTCAAACGATACACACCTCCGGGAGTAGCAAATGATAAAAAAGTGGAGCAAGGCTTTTACAAGGTTTTGGCCATGTATGGACGTGGATTGCTAATCTCTGGAATTGTTGTTGTTGGAGTTTTGGTTCTTGGTGGATTTTGTGCCTATGGTATGGCAAGATATAATTTCAAAGGAAAACAATTCTATCATTACTTTATTATTGCAAGTATGATGTTCCCCGCATTTGCGACTATTGTTCCGGTTTTTCGAATGTTCAACAGTGCAAATGGGGTGATAGATCCATTTGTCGTCTTTTTGAATCAAACATTTGGTTCAAATCTAAAGGGTTTAAATATTACAACTGCCAGTTCGCCAACTTGGGTGGCCATGACTACGGTTATTTTGCCGCAGTTGGCAGGTAACTTGGCCTTTTCAATAGTGATAATGACAGCCTATATTAGAGGTATTCCCGTTGAGCTTGAAGAAGCTGCCTATATGGAGGGTTGCTCTATTCCCAGAATATTCTTCAGAATTATTCTGCCTATAGCAAAGCCTGTTTTTGCAACAGCTGGCATCTTCTCTTTCCTGTGGTCGTTCAACGACATTTTCACACAGAGGTTCTTCTTGCTCAATCCAAAATCTTACACAATTACAAGAATGATGATGGATATTGCAACGCAGCGTGGTGTAAACCTCGGCCTGCAGTTTGCATCAATTATTGTATGTATTGTTCCGGTTTTAATTATTTACCTTATTTTCCAAAAGAGCATTGTTCGTGGACTTACCGCAGGTGCTGTTAAGGGATAATATCAGCGTATTCAAAAGCCGTGGAGCTTAAAGCTTCACGGCTTTTTTGCAAATATTACGTTAAAAGCATTGTTTTATTCAAAATTTGTTGGTATAATAGAAAAAGATTATAATATGGAGAGGGATTCATGGTGCCACAATGATACAAAACGCAGCAAACAATCGCTCACAGCCTCCAAAGGGAGTGCGCCTGCAAAAGTTTATTTCGGAATGCGGCGTGGCCTCACGGCGCAAGGCGGAAGAGCTTATAATAAAAGGGCGTGTGCTGGTTAACGGCAAGCCCGCCGCTCTGGGCGACAGGGTGAATCCAAAGACAGACAAGGTTAGCATCAACGGCAAACGCTTGATAGCTGATAAAAATTATGTATACATAATGCTGCACAAGCCAAGGGGCTATGTGACAACCTTGCAGGATGAAATGGGCCGCAAGTGCGTTGCGGAGCTTGTCAGCTCCCTTGGGGTGCGGGTGTATCCCGTGGGGCGGCTGGACAGGGAGTCCGAGGGTCTGCTGATTATGACCAACGATGGCGCATTTGCCAATGCGCTTATGCACCCGTCAGCGCATGTGCCCAAAACCTACCGAGTAACGGTGCGCCCTCAGGTCACAGATGAGCAGATAACCGCACTCTGCGGAGGGGTTATGATAGACGGCCGCATTACAGCACCCGCCGAGGTGCATCTTCTGGAAAAGCAACAGGAGGGGCGTGCCGTTTTGGAAATTATCCTATATGAGGGGCGCAACAGGCAGATACGCAAAATGTGCGAGGAGCTTGGGCTGGAGGTAGCTCGTCTCAAACGTACAGCGGTAGGTCAGGTTAAGCTGGGAATGCTCAAGCGAGGGGATTTTAGATCCTTAAACGAAAAGGAGCTGCGCTCACTCCAAACAATAGCGAAGGCTAAGGGGGCGTTGGAGGAATGATAGAAATTCTGCCTGCAAATGGCGAAGGAATAACAGATAATTCGGTTATTCTTGAGGCCGCAGAAAACGGAAGCTCGCTTGGCTCAATTGCGTTTGAGTTCATGGGGGATACGCTGAGAATCCTACAAATTGCTGCCTCTGAACCCTGGCTTGTGGATGCTCTGGTTAAATCCGCATTGGCATATGGTGAAAATAGAGGCGTAATTGAAGCTTGGGCAGAGCAATCGGAATTAGAGCAGGAGCTGCTGGGGGCGGGCTTTGAAAAAACCGCTCAAGGCCTGATTTATGAGGCAGGTAAGCGAAAAAGCTGCTTTTGAATTATTCTGTTATACTTTGGAGACAATAAAGTTTGAAAAAGAACGGAGAAAGGACGCAGGAAGCCCCACGAAAAAATTTTCATAATGTTTTGTGTGCGGGCTATCTGACACATGGTGTCAATAATGTTCAATGGGGGGATTTTGTTAATGAAAAGAATTATTGCGATGCTGCTGGTGCTTGCCCTGTGCTGCGGTGTGCTTGCAGGCTGCGGTAAAGGCGGAAGCAAAAAGGTTTGGAAGGACGTTGTGACAAGAGGAGAGTTTGCTGTAGGTGTGGATATTTCAAAACGCCCCTTTAGCTTTTATGATGAAACCGGTGCTATAGTGGGCTTTGATGTGGATTTAGCCGAGGCTATTGCCAATCAGGTGGGCTTACCGCTTAATCTTATCGCCCTTAATGAAGAGGATGAGCTAAAGCAGCTTGAGGAAAAAAACGTTGATTTTCTTATGCACGGAATTATCAAAAGCAGCGATACAGAGGCTAAGCTTCAGCTTTCAAAAGCCTATATTAACAACAAGGTGGCTGTGTTTGGCAAGGGAGCGGCAGAGCTTAAATCCGCTGATGCAATAAAGGGCTTGAAGTTGGGGAGTGTGAAGAACTCTGCTGCCTTGGAGGCTCTTAAAAAGAGCGGGGCAACGGCTCAGGAATTCGGCTCTTACAGGGAGCTTATTAACGAGGTTGCAGCAGGCAAGCAGGATGCAGCGGTTTTAGAGCTGGCCGATGGCGAGTATTACAACTCTGTTTTGGCTGAAAGGCTGGAGGTTGCGCCCTTCTCATTGGGTGACAGATACTGCGTTATCGTCTGCCGAAAGGGTGAATCCGCATTAAGTGATAAGATAAATGAGGCCTTGGATGCGCTGGTTAAATCTGGCAAGGCTGAGGAAATCTCAAAAAAATGGTTTGGTAAGAACATTTTTATAAGCAAGTAGGATAGGAAGCTCATATGACGGTAAAGGAAGCATTATCAAAGACAAAAACGGCCGCAAAATTGGCAGGTGATTTTTATATTAGGCATACAAAGGCCTGTATTTGTGCCTTTTTTGCCCTTGTTTTTGTGTTTGGATTTATCGCAGCATTTGATTATGGCATTAACTATGATTCTCCCTCTGAGCATGAGATAACTATGGTTAATGTAAAATACATAGGTGAAAAGCTGCTTGGCGAGCACTTTTATTCAGATCAGAGCTACTTCCGCAATGTGCCCTCACTTGAAAATTACAAGGAGAGAGACCACGGAAAGGCTATGTTCTACCCCTATGCAGTGTTTAAGGAGCTAGTGCGCCCCAGTGCGCCCACTCTTAGAACAAGCATGAATGCCTACACCTTTTGTGTGAATTTTATAGGAATCATTTTTATATATCTAGTGGCGGTTAGGCTGCTTAAACGGCGCAGATACGGTATCTTAGCCGTTTTGCTCTGGCTTGCAAGCCCACGCATTTTTGCCGATACCATCTACAATGAAAAGGATATGGTGTTTGCGGGCTTGGTTATGGCCTCTGTCTACTTTTCGATTCGGGTGCTTGAAAAACCTAATTTGAGGGATGCTGTCCTTCTTGGAATATCTGCGGCCTTCGCCTGTAATGCAAGAATTTTAGGCTTGGCTTTTCCTGCGCTTGCGCTCATTTACTATATTATAAAGCTAATCAAAAGCAGGCAGTGGAAGCTAAAATCAATATTACCCATTCCCGTGGCTCTGCTGACATGCTTTACTGTGTTTTGCCTTATAACTCCCGCCACATGGATTAGCATTACAGATTATTTTACATATACCTTTACAGCCTCAGCAGATTTTTCACGCTGGCATGGCTCTGTGCGCTACTTTGGGGAGCTTTACAACAACGACACCAACCCCTTACCCTGGCATTATTTGCCTGTAATTATACTAATGACCACGCCTATCTTGATTTGTGCGGCTATAGCCTTTGGCATATTTGCCTTTTGGCGGGATAGGAGGGAAGAAAATCAGGCATGGTTCATTTTGCTGCAAATCTTTGTTGTTTTGCCCATTGCTTTTGTTATGATTAAGGGCTCAAATATCTACAACGGTTGGCGGCATTTCTACTTTTTGTTCCCTCCAATGATATTAATAGCCCTGTATGGCATAAAATATTTGCTGGAATCCAAGCCCAAAGCGGTTATTTTTAACCGCAGGAACATCGCTGTGGGGCTAATTGTCCTGCAATTGACCTCCTCCCTAGGGTGGGGTGCAGTTAACCATCCATATGAGTATGTGTTCTTCAATTTACCATTTAAATTTGCGGCTAAGGAATGCGATTTGGATTATTGGAATCTCTCAGCCTATGATGCACTTACCTTCTGTGTTGAAAAAGATAAGGGCAGCTTTACCATTTCGGCAGGGGACACCCACTCCGATTATGCCCTGAGTGCAGCCTTTTTTTGCCAGGATGAGGCCGCTCAGAACAGAATAAGCGTTCTGCCTTACACCTATGCGGAAGAGGCTGAATATCTGCTTATAAACCCATTTTATTACAATGAGATGCAGGAGCTTGGGAGAAAATATACCCCCATAGACTTTTCAAAATACAGCTTGTTTAAACAAATAAAGGTTGACGGCAATGCAATTATGTCTGTTTACAAAAAACTGCAAGGAGAGAGCAATTGAAATCAACAAAAATAAAGGACAAAGTAAGTCTTAAAAAAATCTTTTACATTAAAAATATTGTTGCAGCTCTGTATTCTATAGCTGTGGCCATGGCTGCTCTTAACTTAATGGGCAGCATATACTTCCGAGAAAAGGCCTTGGCTCTGCTTTTAGCTTGGCCTATATTCCGCTTTAGCCAATACGCCCTAAGCTTTAAAGAATCAAAAAAGCTAAGTATAGTGCACGGGATATTTGCAGCGGTGATTTCGTTCTCTCTTTTTGCGGGCAAGGCTGTGATTTCCCGCTGGGAGTGGGGCTCAATTTACACCCCTGTGTATGGGGCTGTATTTGCCTGCTTTTTGTACAGCCTTATTAGAGCAGCCTCAGGCCGCCTTTCAGCTCTTAGGCTCAAGGGTGAGCCGCTTAAGAGCAAGCACATCTTTCTGTTTAGCTGGGGAGCTATTTTTCTTTGCTGGACGCCCTATTTTATAGCGGAGTTCCCCACAGTTATGACCTTTGACTCTGCAAAACAGGCAGAAATGGCAATGGGAATTCAGCCAATTACAGACCATCACCCTATCATGCACACCCTGCTTATAAAGCTATGCCTGTGGATAGGCGGCGGCTCGCCTTGGGTGTATACCCTTGTGCAAATGCTCGCACTCTCTGCAATGTTTGCCTTTGCAGTTTATTGGATAAACTCAAAGGGCTTGCCCAAGCTTTTCTCAATAGGAGCATTAATTTGGTTTGCATTTAACCCCGTACATGCCCAATTTAGCGTGACAATGTGGAAGGATGTGCTCTTTGGCGGCTTTATGCTGTTATTTACCATTGCCTTGGCGGAGCTTGTCATAACAAAGCTAGCTTGCTTTAAAAGCAAGAGTTGGCTTGCGCTCTTTATCTGCTCTGCCGTGGGAGCTTGCCTTTTCAGAAGCAACGGAGCAATAGTGGTTTTTGCAGCTCTGCTTGTGCTGCTGTGTTGTATGAAAAAGGCTAGAAAGAGGCTGTGTGTGTGCACAGCTGTGATTGCAGTGCTGTTTATGGGTGTCAAAATCCCTGTAATAAAGCTTTATAACGCCGCCCCTGCCCATTTTGCTGAAAGTGTCGGCATTCCGCTGCAGCAAATAGCAAGAGCTGTAGTCTCTGACGGAATCACACCTGAGCAGGAGACTAAGGTTGAGAGGTATCTCTCTATTGAAAAAATTCACCAAAATTATGATCCTTACTGTGTGGACGGGTTAAAGGCGTTGAACACAAATTTTCATAATGAGGCTCTTGAGAACAACAAGTCGGCCTTTTTTGCCCTGTGGGCAGAGCTGCTCATTTCTCACCCCAAGGCCTATGCTATGGCTTGGCTGGACGAAACCTACGGTTATTGGTACCCTTATGCAATTAACCATTATGCTGTCTGGGGGCAAATTTTTCAAAACAAGTTGGGCGTTGAGGCAAATGCGCCTCTCCCTTGGTTTTCCAATGCTATGGCTAAGCTTTATTCTCTTGAAATAAAAATCACCAATACTATATTTTCTATGGCAACGGTATTCTATTTAAGCATATTTTTTGCTATTTTGGCAATAAGGCGTAAATTAAAATCGGCTATAATTCTATACCTACCCCTTTTAATTTTATGGTTTACCCTACTTATAGCGGCTCCAATAGCAACTGATGTAAGGTATTTATACTCAGCTTTTACCATATTGCCTATTGCGGCTGCGCTTCCATTTATAAAAACGAAAAAAACAGAGAAAGGACATAGGGGACGGCACAAAAATTTTTAATAGTGCTTTGTGTGCGAGTTCTCTAATACAAGGTGTTTTAAATGTACAAAAAAATAATATCATTTTTATTGATTTTTACTGTTCTATTATCTATTCTTACTGCTTGCTCTAAGGAGCAGGATACTGAAGATTTAAAGCCGCACTTTACAATAGAGGGTGACGTGCTTACAAGCTATTGGGGCAGGGCGGAAAATGTGGTAATACCTGAGGGTGTGCGTGAAATAGCAGCGGACACCTTTGCCTTACTCCATGATATAAAAAGTGTAAGCTTGCCTTCCTCCTTAGAGATAATAGGTGACAGGGCGTTTTACTTTTGTGAGAAGCTAGAGAGAGTGGACTTTAACAACGGACTTAAATCCATTGGAGAATATGCATTTTCAAGCTGTATTGCGTTAAAAGAAGCAATTTTGCCTGAGAGTGTCACATCTATAGGCGAACAGATTTTTAGTTATTGCCAAAGTCTTAAAACGGCGTCTGCTACAGGCACAGAGCTGGAGCTTATACCTGAAATGGCATTTTATCAGTGTAAAAGCTTAATTGATATGCAGTTTTCACCCAATATTGCCAAAATAGATTATATGGCTTTTTTTGGGTGCACATCTTTAAATAGTATACAGCTGCCAAAAAATCTTAAAGAGATGGGCAGAAATGTTTTTGATGGGTGCTCAGCCTTAAGTGTGGACTTAGTACTGCCTGATTTGCTTGAGGAGGTCTCAGCCTTTAGTTTTGCAAACACAGCCATAAAGAGTGTTACAGGTGGTGCTAAGGTTAAGTTGCTGGCAAGAGGTTGTTTTGCCGGTTGCAGCAGTCTAAAACAGGTTGTGTTGCAAGAGGGCGTAGAAAAGGTTGAGAGCAGAGTGTTTGCCGATTGCACAGCATTGCAGGAACTGAACATACCACGCAGCGTTAACAGTATAAACGTCTCCGCTTTTGAGGGCATAGAAGCTACCATAGAGCTAAAGGTTTACAGCGACACCTACGGAGCAAGGTATGCAAGGCAATTTAATTTAAAATATGTGACAATTGATTAATATAAGCCAAACAACGCCCCTCACTTCACAAATGTGATATGCGGGGCGTATTGTTTATTTTGTTTAATTAAGCACATAATGTATAAGATATATAATTGGCGGTGAACAAATTGAAAAACACCCTCTCCCAACTGCGCTCATATAAAAAGCAGCTTATACTGGGCCCGCTGTGCAAGCTTATTGAAGCTGTGCTGGAGCTTACCATGCCCTTAATAATGGCAAGAATGATAGATAACAGAGCACAGGGCATGAGCCTTATAATCAGATACAGCCTTATCATGCTGGCGGTTGCAGCAGTTGGCTTGGGCTTTGCTCTGGTGTGCCAATATTATGCATCAAGAGCCTCACAGGGCTTTGGCACAAAGCTGCGAGCCGCCCTAATGCAAAAAATCTCCTCCCTCTCTCCGGCGCAGGTGCAAAGCTTTGGTGCGTCCTCGCTCACCAATCGCCTCACCTCTGATGTCAATCAGCTGCAAACGGCGGTTGCCATGATGATACGTCTGGCCTCACGTGCACCCTTCCTGTGCATTGGTGCTTCAATTATGGCCATGAGCATAGATTTGCCTCTCTCTGTTATACTAATTGTATTAATACCGCTATTTATCTTAGTATTGTATTTGATTCTCTCACGCAGCCTGCCCCTGTTTACCAAGCTGCAAGGCGGCTTAGACAGGCTTGCCCTGCTGGTGGGGGAGAATCTCTCCGGTGTGCGGGTGATACGTGCCTTTAACAACGCCCCAAGGCAGCGGGAGAGCTTTACTAAATCCAATGGGGAGCTATACAGCACCTACACTCTTGCGGGCAGGCTCTCCGCCCTAATGAACCCTGCCACGGCACTTATTATGAACGGGGCAATCTGTGCTGTGCTGTGGTTTGGCGGCTTTAGCGTTAAGGATGGCAGGCTCACAACAGGTGAAGTAATTGCCTATATAAATTATCTTACTCAAATAATGCTGCAAATGATAATAGTTTCTAACCTTATGGTGCTCTTTTCTAAGGCCTATGCAGGGGGCAAGCGGGTTGAGGCGGTTTTGCAGACGCAGCCTGATATATGCTCACCTGCCAAGCCTGAGCCTATAGGCAAAAATAAAAACGCCCCCGCAATAGAATTTGAGAACGTAAGCTTTGCATACAGAGCCGGAGCAAATGCTCTGGAGGGCATCAATTTTGCCCTGCAAGGGGGCGAAGCTCTGGGGATAATAGGAGGCACGGGTTCGGGTAAAAGCACACTGCTGAGCCTTGTAGACCGCCTTTACGATGCGAGCGAGGGCACAGTTAAAATTTGGGGTACTGATGTGCGCCGCTGCGATTTAACTCAGCTGCGCAGCCAAATGGCCATAGTGGAGCAGGAGCCAAGCTTGCTTAGCGGCAGCATTCGCAGCAACCTGCAATACGGCAACAGTGCCGCCTCTGATACAGAGCTAATTGAGGCCTTAAAGCTTGCTCAGGCTTGGGAGTTTGTTGAAAAGCTGCCCAAGGGGCTTGATTCCTCAATAGAGCGGGGAGGCAGAAACCTCTCCGGCGGCCAGAGACAAAGGCTTGCCATTGCAAGGGCTATAGCGGCAAAACGCCCTATCCTTATGCTGGACGATGCCTCCTCTGCGCTGGATTACGCCACAGATTCCAAGCTAAAGGCGGCCTTGAATACGCTGGATTGCACCACCGTGATAGTGGCTCAAAGGGTTAAGTCCGTATACTCCGCACAGAGCATAGTCTGCCTTGAAAACGGCCGTATAGCGGGCATGGGCACACATGAGGAGCTATTTGACACCTGTAGGGAATACAGGGAGATTTGCGATTCTCAGGGAGTAGGGAGAGGGGGCAAGCTAGTTTGAAAAGAATACGAAAGGTAGAGACGCAGGCACAGCAGTCACTTTTTTATATAATGTTGGTGTGCGGGCTTGCGGTGTCATCCAAATCTCTGATTTGGGTTAATGACACCCATGCACAGTTGCCCCAAATTTTAATTTGGTCGGCAACCACTGTCTCTAACACATGGTGTTTATTATGAATAAGGGCGTAATCAAACGCTTGCTTCCCTATTTGCTAAGGAACAAGGCTCTGTTGGCTCTTACCCTGCTGTGCGCCTTGATTTCAGGCCTGTGCGGCCTCTTCATACCCATAGTCACAGGCAGGGGCATAGACCAAATGACAGCTGAAGGCCTAAGGTTCATGCCTAGAACTATCCTGCTTTTAGGCGGGCTTATACTGGCCGCCGTGCTTACACAGTGGGAGTACTCCTCACTTGCGGCAGTGCTGGCAGGCAGAGTGGCTCAGGCCTTGCGTGAGGAGTGCTTTGACGCACTGCAAGCTCTGCCATTAAAATACTATGACAGCACAGCCCGAGGGGATGTTATAAGCCGCTTTACCAATGATGCAGAGGCCGTGGCAGAGGGCACGCTCCAGGCGGTAAATCAGGTGCTCTCAGGCCTTATAACCGTGATAGGCTCGCTTATCTTCATCTTTATAATAAGCCCACTTGCGGGAGTGCTTATTCTTATAATCAGCCCTTTTTATTATATCTTTTCAAGGCTGATTGCAAGCCGCTCTGCGGGCATGTTTAAAAAGCAGCAGGATACCCTTGGTAGGCTTAACGGGTACGCCGAGGAGAGAATAAGCGCAATGCGCCTTGTGCGTGCCTTTTCAAACGAGAGGCAGACCAATGAGGAGTTTGGCGCAATCAATGAGGAGCTGTATGGCTATGGCTTTAAGGCGCAGTTTTATTCGGCGGTGACAAACCCCTCCACCCGCATGATAGTCAATATATCCTATATAACTGTAGGTGCGGTGGGCACTTTGCTTGCCCTTAAAAGCGGGAGCTTTACGGTGGGGGCTATCTCCTCTTTAATCATTTATGCCAACCAATATTCAAAGCCAATCAACGAGCTGACAGGGCTTATAACCCAAATGCAAACGGCAATTGCCGCCGCCGCAAGGGTTTTTGGCCTTATGGACGAGAAAAGGGAGGCTGTCCAAGCACCTACGGCGGAGCTTAGCTCTGCCCAGGGGGAGGTGGAGTTTAAGGACGTGAGCTTTTCATATCAGCCCCAAAGCCCTTTAATCAAATGCTTTAGCCTAAAAGTGGAAAAAGGCAGCACCGTGGCCATAATAGGCCCTACAGGGGCGGGTAAAACCACATTGGTTAATCTGTTAATGCGCTTTTATGACATAGACAGCGGGCAAATCCTTATAGATGGCATAGATATTATGAGCCTGAGCCGTGAGAAGCTGCGCAGGCAGTTTAGCATGGTTTTGCAGGAGACATGGCTATTTACAGGCACTGTGGCCGAAAATATAGCCTTTTCAAAGCCTCAGGCCGCAAGGGATGAAATTATAGCGGCGGCCAAGGCAGCTCATGCCCACAGGTTTATAGAGGCCATGCCAAAGGGCTATGACACTGTTATTTTTGGTGAAGGGGAGGGGCTCTCTCAAGGGCAAAAGCAGCTCTTAACCATAGCAAGAGCAATGCTTGCGCAAGCACCTATACTAATTTTGGATGAGGCCACAGGCTCGGTGGATACAAAGACAGAGCTTAGAATACAGCGGGCATTTAAAAAGCTTATGGCAGGCAAAACCTCATTTATAATAGCGCACAGACTATCCACCATAAGAGAGGCGGATGTAATCCTGTTTATTAAGGAGGGTAACATAGTAGAGCAGGGCACTCATGAGGAGCTTTTGGCCAAGGGCGGAGAATATGCTTTGTTAGAGGCTAGATATTAGATATTAGAAAGTGCTTAAGCGTTAGGTTATTTTGCTCCGGTTTCTCCCTTTTCTCCGGATAGTGCAGTACCTTGTTAAATCAAAAATGCACACGGTTTGTAGGTGGCGATGTCCACATTGTACCGCAAATATGCGCAGAGCTAAGCGTTTGCTTAAATAGCCCCCTACCAGCAGTTCTTCCTATCCTTTCTACGCCTGCAATCGCCCTTCATTTCGCATTGATAGCATATCTCATTCTCAAGGAACTCATCCTTTTCAAAGGTTTTAATGTTATCTACTGTCACTCTTGCAATTTCCTCCAGTGCCTCATAGGTAAAGAAGGCCTGATGTGAGGTAACAAGCACATTTGGATAGGACATCAGGCGCAGCAGGTTATCGTCTGTTATAACCTCACTTGAAAAGTCCTCATAGAAGTATTCGCCCTCCTCCTCATAAACATCAAGGCCTGCGCCGCCTATTTTGCCGGATTTAAGCCCCTCTATAAGGGCATCTGTGTCAATCAGGCCGCCTCTGGAGGTGTTTATCAGCAGCACACCCTCCTTCATTTGCTCTATGCTTTGGCTGCTTACTATATCCTTGGTCTCTTTAGTCAAGGGGCAGTGCAGTGAGATTATATCCGCCTGAGGCCACAGCTCTTCAAGGCTTACATATTCAACATCAAGCTTATTGTTTGGGAAGGGGTCATAGGCGAGCGCCCTCATGCCAAAGCCCTTGGCTATGTCAATAAAGCATTGACCTATTTTGCCTGTGCCTATAACTCCGGCGGTTTTGCCGTGCAAATCCATGCCTATAAGCCCGTTTAGGGTAAAGTTGCCCTCTCTTACACGCATGTGCGCACGCTGGATTTTCCTGTTCATGCTAAGCAGGAGCGAGGCGGCGTGCTCCGCCACAGAATAGGGAGAATATGCGGGGACACGCACCACGTGTATCTTTTTAAAGGCAGCCTTAAAATCAACATTGTTAAAGCCCGCACAGCGCAGAGCGATAAGCTTAACGCCCTGTTCCTCAAGGGCGTTAATGCACTCCTTATCAACCTGTGCATTGACAAAGGTGCACACCACATCGCAGCCCTTGGCCAAAACGGCCAAATCTGTGCTTAGTCTGCCCTCGTAGTATTTAACCTTAAAGCCCGCCTGAGCAAAGGCTTTGTCAAAGTAGATATGGTCATATGGCTTGGCATCAAAAAACGCTACTTTCATTGGCGAGTACTCCTTTTAATTGTATAATACTTATTTTACCATAAAGCCAGGTTAAAATCCAGAGCTATTAATTTAAATTAAGGTTAAATGATTTTGAATTGAAGGGCGAGGCATAGAGGCCTTCGAAATCCCCCTCTCCGGAGGGGCATTCTTCCGCCCTGCAGGCGGAAGAGAGGGTGGTTTTGCGTGCGATATGCTCTTGATTTGTAAATTTTAGAGCGTAGTGTTTGCTTTTTAGCTTTTGGGTTTTGTGCTCGCTCTTAATTGAGTGTTAATTTAAAGTGTTTGCGGACGTATAAACCACCCCGCCCCTTCGGGGAACCCCTCCGTTGAGGGGAATGATATTCTTTTCAATTTAAACTTGCGCAGCAAATTTACAGAAAATCTCTTTTTTTTTATTAAAAATTTGCTATAATAGATGTGATATTATTTTCGAAAGGGTTTTACATCTTATGAATTACATTCTCTTGAGCAGCTCCGGTGCAGGCGGCGGGAACTTTACCACAATGATAATCATTTACGCCGTTATTTTAGGCGGTATGTATCTTTTGTTTATCCGTCCTCAATCAAAAAAGAAAAAGCAGGAGGAGGCACTGCGCAAGAACGTTGATGTTGGCGACGAAATAACCACCATAGGCGGAATTATGGGCAGGGTTATCTCCATTAAGGAAGAGACGGAATCTGTTGTTATTGAAACAGGAACAGACAAAACCCGTATCCGTATTAAAAAGTGGGCTATAGGCGCAAATAACACAGTTAAAGAAAAGAACGACGCAGAGCAGGCCGATTCAGGCAAGCAGAGCTTTTTAGGCAGACTTTTGGGCGGCGGCAAAAAGGCCACCGAATCATCTGAAAAGTAATTACTGCCATTAATTAAATAGTCATAATCCCCCTTATTCACGAATAGAATTTACTATCGTGAATCAAGGGGGATTTTTATTTTGAAAATAACAAGAAAGGTAGAGACGCAGGCGCAGCAAGTGAATTTTAACATAATGTTGGTGTGCGGTTCTCTAACACATGGTGTTTTTTATGTCAGATAGAGCTAAAAATAATGTTGGTTTAATTGAAAACTGGGCTAAGCCTATCCTGTTTGGCTTGGTTACGTCAGCGGTTGTGTGCGCATTTGTCTCCTTGCTTATTTCTGTAGTTGTGGCATTGCTTAAGGCTTTTAGCGAATATGCAGTTATTCCGCTGGCTGTGCTTGCCCTTGCGGCGGGAGTTTTTGCGGGCGCATGGATAGCAGGCAAAATAGCCAAGCGCAGGGGTCTTTTAGTGGGTATTGTAATTGCCCTTTTAAGCTTTGTGGTGCTGCTGGCGGCGGGCTTGGTAAGCTCCAGTGCCGCACTTAGCGACCTAAGCTGGATTAAGTTTATTGTACTGCTTATCTCCGGCGCAGCGGGAGGATATTGCAGCATGAGGCAGCGTAGGCGGTAGAGGGAGTTGTGCGGTGTTTTGGCGCATCTTAATGCCATCGCATTTAGTACGGCTACATCTTATCGTAGTTTGTGCTCATGCCGCACGGGCACTTACTTTGTTTAGTCGGTTGCAGCCAAAGGCTGCATTTTCGCAAGCGAAAAACCTGAACTTTCTGGTTTCGCCGAGAAAGTAAGCCGCAGTGGTTGCCGACCAAATTAAAATTTGGGGCAACCACTGCTCGCCCCCTGCACCCCTGCCTATCACTCAAACGCAAGACGTTTGAGAAGCCGAGCGATAAGTTGTCATTTACACCTTTTCCGTCTGTTGTCTTTGTATAGCACTGTGCTAAGTCTA
>JAISYX010000097.1 GCA_031269595.1 Oscillospiraceae bacterium | reverse complement strand
GCAGAGGCTGCGCAGAATGCTCTGGTTGTTTCAACCCCCGACCCTATTGCTATACGCAATGCAGGCCTTATAGGGCGCAAACTGACCGCATTGGGAATTAAAGATTGCAGGTTAATAATAAACAAATACAGCCCTCAAGTGGTCAAGCTGGGCATAGTTTCAGACTTAGACTATGTAATAGATAACACAGGGGTTCAGCTTATAGGCTTAGTCCCCGCAGATTCCACGCTCTCTGTTACCGCTGCCCAGGGGGAGGCCGCCGCAAATAGAGAGAGCGAGGCCGCACTGGCCTTTGCCCGTATAGTGCGTAGGCTTGGCGGCGAGGATTTACCATTAGTTAGTTTTACCAATTAGATAAAAGGAGATGTATAGGTATGAATATAGCTTTAATCGCACACGATACAAAAAAAGAGTTGATGGTGCAGTTTTGTATAGCTTATTGCGGCATTTTAAGCAGGCATTCACTGTGTGCAACGGGCACAACAGGCAAGCTGGTTCAGGAGGCCACAGGGCTTTCTATTCAAAAGTTCCTTTCAGGCGAGGCCGGAGGCGACCAGCAGATAGCTGCCAGAGTTGGCTGTGAGGAGATTGATTTGCTCCTTTTCTTCCGTGACCCCCTAAGCCCCAAGCCCCATGAGCCAAATGAGGTTAATTTGCTGCGCCTTTGCGATATGCACAACATACCTGTAGCCACCAACATAGCCACAGGCGAGGTGCTAATCCACGGCCTTGAGCGGGGCGATTTAGATTGGCGCAATATAGTAAACCCCAAAACACGCTAAGATATTTTTTAAATAAAGCAACAGGGGCAGATTTATAAATCTGCCCCTGTTGCTTTAGTGCACTATTATTTGCGTACGATGCCCTGCAGCTTGTGCTTTGCCTGGTATTTAAGCCTTGTGGCCTGGCCGCCCCTTATGTGTCTTTGGGCCTTGTTGACCTCCAGAACATCCTTAACACCCACATAAAGGCTTGGGCTAATCCATTTTAGCCTTTCGGCTACATCCTTGTGCAGAGTAGATTTTGAGATTCCAAATTGCTTTGCCGCCTGACGAACGGTGCACTTCTTTTCTATTATATATTCTGCGCAGAGAACAGCTCTCTCTTCAATATCTGTGTTCACATAACCCCTCCTGCGTATTTTCCTTGATTAAATATATGCAGGGGTGTGTTAAAGTAGACTTTAAGTTTTAGCCGGTTTTGATAATTGGCGGGAGGCTGCCCATTAGCTGAGCAGCCTCCCGCTTGATTTATTCCTGTTTTTGCGCTAAAAACTCTTCTTTGGGAATAACTATGTTTTTATCAGAGCAAATTATAATTACCGTAAAATCATCACAATTAGATTGCAGCTCTGCGGTATCAGGGTATTCATAGAAGGCGTTTTCATCAAAGCCCCAATCAAATTTAGTTACTCTTCCAAAAAAATCAGGGACTAACCAATCAGGCACAGTTTTTATCTGGACCTCTACTACATTCTCCTTTTTTTCATTTTGGAAAATTCTCACCGACCTTGCGCCAACTACAGCACGATTATTGTAATCTAAAGAAATGCCATAATTGCCATCCTTGTAATTTGCAGTATAAGCAAAATCCTTGCTGCTTGGGGCAAAGCCGATGCTCAAAACACCGATATAGCTCCCTATTATAAGGAGCAAGACCCCAAGTGCCACACCGGTAATTATAAAGGCTCTTTTAATTGTTTTGTTTTTTACTCTAAATTTTTTTAAATAGTCAATGTCTTTGTCGATTCTCTTTGAATTTGAGGTCTCCATATCCTTTTTAGCTTCATCAAAAAGCTTGCGGCAGCTTTCGCAGCTTTCAAGGTGCTCTTCTACTTCCTTTTTGGATTTAGCACTGACAGACTCATCGAGATACAAGGCTAAAATATCAGTTAATATATTGCAGCTAATCATATAAATTTTCCTTTCCAATAATTTTGGCTAATTTGGTTTTTGCTCTAAAAAATGTTACTCTGGCGGTGTTTTCGCTCATATCAAGCAGCTTGCCTATATCAGCAAAAGAGAGCTCACCCAGCAATCTGAGATAAACTATTTCACGTGCAGGGTTTTGCAACTGCTTTATCGCTTTAAAAATCATTAGCCTATTCTCTTGATTATCCAGCTTTTCGGCTAATTGTTGGCTTTTATCAGGCAAAACCTCAGCAAGCTCCTCTGTTAACGGGATGTTCTTATTCTTGCTCTGTTTTTCGATGTGTTTTAGCCAAATATGCTTTGCTATACTGCACATCCAAGTTGAAACCTTACAGCTGCCGTCAAATCTGTCGACCGAATTGATGGCACGGTAAAAGGTCTCTTGAGTAAGCTCCTCTGCCAGATGCTCATTTTTACAAAGAGAGTATAGATAGCGGTAAATCAGCCGTGAGTGCTCCTTATATACTTGATCCATACAGTCCATTACTTGTCCCCCCTTCACCCTATATATCCCTTTATAAGCTGATTCGTTACAAGAAATAAAAATTAGATACCTTTATTTGCTAGCTTATTTGTAGGGGCAGACCTATGTGTCTGCCCTAAGACGGGCACTTTACGGCAATCGGGGCAGACACACAGGTCTGCCCCTACGGTTTTTAGAGCTACCCAATTATATTTCAACCAGCTTTGCTATTGCTTGGTTAAAAAAACAGTGCTGGCGCAGTTGCGCCGGCACTGTTAGCAAATTCTACAGCCTATCTCTTTTAATGCGGTTTGGTTTGTTGCCGCCCTTTTGCCTTGTTGTGCGCTGTAGCTTGGCAATTTTAAAGGCTTTAGGTTCGGCGGGTTCGTCTATATCCTCAAGGAACTTGATAAACTCAGGGTCTATTGGCGAGCTCTCTCTGTCACGCTCAATCTGATTGATTATATCAAGAGATTCCTCCCCACCGTCCCACTCAGAGCGAGAAATCTTCTTCAGCAAGCCCTCAACATCAAATTCCGGCTCTGCTGCGGGAGCTGCAGGCTCTGCGGTGGGTGCTGCGATAGGCTCTGGTTTGGGCTCAGGTTTTGGTGCGGGTTTTGGCTCAGGAGGCGGCGGGGCTGCCTTTTCCTTTTTCTGGGGCTCCCAAATGCTTCTCTCCTTTTTTGAGGCCTTGCTGCCGCCCCAAAAATCATCGTCTTCCATAACTGTGGCCTTATATATGCCCAAAGCGTCCTCTTCCTGCGCCTTTTGTGGCTGAGGGGGAGCTTCCTTTTTTGGTTTAGTCCTAAGCTTGGGTTTTGGCTCCGGCTTGGCCTCGGGTTGAGGCTCTGGCTCTGGATGCGGCTCGGGCTGAGCTTCCGCCTTGAGTAGTTCAACTATAGAGGGCTCTTCTTGAACCTCCGGCTGAACTGCCTCCGGCTCTAACACAGGAGCGGGAATGGGTTCGGGGATAATCTCCGGCTCTGGAATTAGCTCTGGCTCTGGAACGGCCTCCGCCTGAGGCTGCGACACCTGCACCCTAACCCTGCTTTTAAGCTTGAGCATACGCTTAGGCTTAACCACAGAATTTGCGGGAGGCTCAGTCTCAATTTCCGGCTCCGGTTCTGGCTCTGGAATAGGTTCCGGCTCTGGTTCAGGGAGCACTTCCTCTATAACAGCAGGCTCTTCCTCAACAGGCTCAGGGCTTGGTTCAGGCTCTTCTTCTGCGGTTTCCTCAGCCTCGACAAACTCAGGGACTTCCAAATCCGCCTCTTCTATTATCTCAATTTCCTCCGCAATGGGAGCTTCCTCTGTGTGGAAGCTGCTCTTGGGGGCAAAAAATCGGGATGAGCTCTGCTCCTCTGAGGGCTGCTCGTCGTCCTCCTCCGCCTCCTCCAAGGAGGGCTCTATCACCTTAAAGCCCGCTTCCTCCGGAGCTTCTGCGGGGAAAATAGGCTCGGTTAAGACAAATTCTGTTGTCTCTGTTGCTGTAAAGGCAGGCTGAAATACAGGCCTCTCACGCTCCTCAAGGGGCTGAATATCAGCCAATGAGGGGTCTAGCTCCTGCCTAAATCCGCCGTCCTCGTCCAGAATACGGGTGAAGTATTCCTCGCTTATTTCGGCCTCGGTTTCGCCCTCCTGCAGCTTGCTTAGCTTTAGCACAAGCAAGCCCACAAGGCAGAGCACGCACACCAAGCCGCAGGCCAAAACCGAACCCGAAACACGCTCAAATCCGCTTAAAACCAGCCCCAGTGTAAGTGCGATAATGCCAACGGCAAATACGCCCACAGATATTAATAAGGTTATATTCTTTTTCACAATTAATCCCCCATGTATAAAAAATTCGCAAGGCTTGCAAATTGCTCCAAACTAAGCTCCTCTGCACGTGAGCTCCCTTTTATATCGCAGGCTGCAAAGGCCTTTTCAAGCTCCTGCTTTGCCATTCCTGTGCCCGCCGAAAGCGAGTTTAACAGCGTTTTGCGCCGCTGGCCAAAGCCCGCTTTGATTAAGCTGAAAAACATCTTTTCATCTTTAAGCTCAAAGGGAGGTGCTTTGCGTATATCCAGCCGAATAACGGCAGAATCCACATTTGGTGCAGGCATAAAGCTGCCCCGTGAAACGTTGAACAGCAGCTTTGGTTCTGCATAGTAATGCACTGCCAGAGTAACAGCACCGCAGGCTCTTGTGCCAACACGTGCGCAAATGCGCTCGGCGGCCTCCTTTTGCACCATAACGGTGAGTGCCTCCACAGGCAGTCTTTGCTCCAGCACGGCCATAATGATAGGCGAGGTGATGTAATAGGGCAGATTTGCGCAGATAAACACCCTGCTGCAATCCGCAAATTCCTCCGCCAGAATGCGCTTTAAATCAAGCTTGAGCACATCCCCCTGAATAAGCTTAAAATTGCTGAATTCTGCCAGTGTCTGCGCCAGAATTTTAGGCAGGCGGCTATCCAGCTCTATTGCCACAACCTTTTTAAAGCTCTTTGCCAGTTCCTTGGTGAGCACGCCTATCCCCGGGCCTATTTCAAGCACGCCTGAAGCATCGTTTGTCGCCTCAGAGCCGCATTGCTCAGCCATTCGAGGACACACCGAGGGGTTTATAAGAAAGTTTTGCCCCAAGGACTTGGAGAGAGACACGCCGTTTTTAAGCAGCAGCTCTTTTATTGTGGATATGTTAGAAAGCTCAGCCATTGTCAGCACCATGTGCTAGAAAATCCACATAAAGCTTTTGCGGATTCCTGCGCTCTTTATTATTTTTGTTTCAAACTATATTATAACACTTTTTTCAAGCAATTGCAACATAATAACGCAATATTTACCGTAAATTTACTATCTTCGCCCCATTAGCCATGCCTTGGCTTTTGAGAGCACGTTTCTATCGTTATTAAAGCGAAAGGTTTTGTGTGCAAGGCCGTAATCTGCCCAAATAAATCTATCTATCTCGCTCTCTTGAAGCGTGATTTCGCCCAGCTCCGGCATTTCTGCTAAAAAAAAGATTACCTGCTTGGTTATTTTGCCCTGAGGGTGATATTCGCCCACTACTCTAAAGCCCTCCAGAGGCTCAACCCTGAGGCCTGTCTCCTCAAAAACCTCACGCACGGCAGTTTCCCTCTCTGTTTCGCCCAGCTCAACATGTCCCTTGGGGAAGCCCCAATTGTTGCCCTTTTTGTTCTTGATTAGAAGATATTCCACATTTCCGCTGTGACGTCTGAACACCACAACGCCGCAGGACTTTTCAAAATGGCAGGTAAGAAGCCAGCCGCTTGTGTCCATATATTCATTTAAATGAGCCATTATTTCAGGCTCATACATGGGTCGGCTGACAGGCGAGGCTATATAAATGCATTCCTCCCTAGGCTTTTCAAGCATAGCAATAACACGCACACGTGAGAAGCCCTCTTGATTTCTGCCCAGCAAAAAGGTTCGGTGTCTGCGCTGCTCTGGGAGCTTGCTGTCTGCAAGGTAGCCTATATCAAAGCCTAGGAGCTTGCCGTTGGAGGCTCTTTGTCCCCGCCGCTGCTCGGGAATGAATCTTGATTTTATCCCTAACACAGTTTACCTCCCCTCACAAAAAATTACTATACGTTTTATTTTATATTAAATTAACATAAATTGCAAGGGGAATTTTAATAAAAGCTGCGCAAATTCACAAGACATATAAAAACACCGCCATTTAGGCGGTGTTTTGGAGGCGGTGTTTTGGAGTTGGTTTTTTGGGTTTAGTACCAAGCTTGAATGCTGTGAAGCGGAAAACTGTTTTCTTTGACATACTGTCTTATTCTATATGCGGCCTTATGAGCATAGTAGCCCGTATCATCCTCTTCCGGTTTGGACAATATGTCCTCGCTATCGTTGGTTAAGTCGAGCTTGACCTCACCAAAATCCCCTCGTCCCTCAGGCTGGTATAGGTAAATTATATACTCCTGAGTTGCCTCTTTTAAAACTAGCTTATTCACTTGAAAACCTCATTTAATTTAATACCAAGCTTGAATAAAATTCATAGGGAGATTCTTTTTTTCAAAGCACTCTTTAACCTTGCGGCAAGCCTTGTGCGCAAAATATCCGTCTTCGTCACTGCTTGGCTTTGATAAAACCTCTGCATTTTCATCGCCTGACTTAATCTTGATTTCTCCGTATTCACCCTCGCCTTGAGGCTGATACCAATAGATAACATATTCCTGAGTTGCCTCTTTTAAAACTAGCTTGTTCATTTGAAAACCTCATTTAATTTAATACCAAGCTTGAATGCTGTGAAGCGGGAGCAACGCCCCTTTCACATATTCCCTAATCTTGTGCGCCGCATTGCGGGCATAGTAGCCTGTATCATCGTCCGACGCCTTCTCACGTATTGTAGTCTCTTGAGTTTTAAAGTCATAGAAAATTTCGCCTGGTTCTCCCTGCCCCTCAGGCTGATAAAAATAAACTACATGTTCCTGTGTTGCCTCTTTAAGCAGCAGTTTGTTCATAGTATTCCCTCCCTTTTATCAAGCTCTTTAATATATTTTGCATAATTATATGTTTTTGTAGCCTCTGCATGTGCCTCTGGATAAAGAAGATTTTGTTCTTTCATGATATTATATTCGAGCAATTCGTGTTTTAGCAACACTAAGTCCATATCTTTTAAGCCTTTGCCCTCAATTAGCCTTTGCCACGAAACCGCAATATCGTAAGACGCATCAAACCTTTGGACAATTCCATCCAACTCATATTCATTAAAAAATATATGTTGCTTGATTATCCGTATCTCTTCAATGGTAAGGCCGCTGTTTTGAGCAATTTTAGCTACATCGCTATCTGTTTTGCGAATTTCATCATAATACAATTCGGCATGTTGACGCATTCTTGCGTCGTCTGTCCTTGGTATAGCACCGCTTGCGCCTGTGTTTAGCATAACTCCATCACCTAAGCTTATTATACCACCCCTTAAGGCATAAATCAACTGCGCATTCAAATTTTAACAGAAAAGAGCCGCCCTGAGTAATCAGAGCGGCTCTTGTTGTTTAATACAACTTACCGATAACGCTGTTCCTAAACTCGTTTGGCGAAACCCCTTCAATCTTCTTGAATATCTTTGAAAAGTGGGTTACATCAGAGAATCCAACCTTTTCAGATATTTCGTGAATCTTGAGTGACGGGTCGTCAAGCAAATCCTTTGCTCTGCGTATTCTTGCCTGATTGAGAATATCGCAAAAGCTTTGATTTGTGTGCTTTTTGAGCAGCTTGCTCAAATGCCACTGACTTACATAGGTCTTTTCGGCCACCTCAATAAGCGTAAGCTTTTCATTGTAATGCCTATCTATATATTTAAGGGCATTAGATACAATAAAGCTGCTTCCGCTTTCAGCCTTTTGCTTCTCGTTTGGGGAAAGTATCCCCGTTTTGGGTCTAGGGTCGTTTTGATAGTCCAAATTTGCCACCATTGTTGCTAAGGCCTCGTTAAGCTCTGAAAGCTCTGTGGGCTTAAGCAAGAACCTGCAAATGCCAAGGTTTATAGCCTTTTGGGCATACTCAAAGTTCCTAAATCCGGTAAGTACAGACATTTGCATGTTTGGATAATTTTCTTTGATGGAGCTTATCATTTCAAGGCCATCCATTCCGGGCATACATATATCTGTAAACATGATGTCGGGATGGTGGGCAGCTATCAGCTCTATGGCAGACTGTGCGTCATGAGCCACAGCAATTACCTCGCAGTTAAAATCCCCCCACGGCAAGGTGTCCTTTAAGCCCTGAACGATGATTTCTTCATCATCTACAATTATTACCTTATACATTATCTGTTACCTCCCTCCTCTCTTTATTATGTATTCATTATACCACAAGAAAAATCAAAAATCAACACTTTTTTGTAATTTTAGTTGTATATTTTTGGCTTATTATTGTTATTTCGGGTTTAATGTGTGATTTTTAGTGAGTATTGATTTATTTTTGCCATTTTTCGTTAAATTAGGTTATTTTTGGTTGTTACTTGCTTTACTCTCTTAAAACCCTTGTTTTTTCTTGTGTATTTTTGGTTAGCCGTTTGATTTTTTACCGTTTAATGATATAAATTTGCCTGTGTATAATATTTTTATCATTCCGATTTTTGGGCTGCCGTTTTTAAAATTAAAAATGGCAGCCCGAGCTTAATTTGTAATGTCAAAAAAGATTATTCCTCAGGATAGGTTGTTTCCGGCGGGAAGGTCTTGGGCTTTGTTGTGGTTGGAGGGTCTGTCTTTGTGGTTGGAGGCTCTGTTTTTTCCTCTGTTGTTACCTTCTTTGTTGTGGTGGCCTTGTTGGTTGTAGTGGCCTTGTTGGTTGTGGTTTTATCGTCCTTTTGATCTGTAGTTGTGCTTTTGCTTGTTGTTGTATCCTCAGTAGAGGGCTGCACCGTGCCTCCGCCTATTATAACCAGCTTATCTCCCCCTGAGCCGTGCATACCGCAAAGTCCTGGCAGATTCCCCGCTTTATAATAGCCTGTTCTTGTGCTGGGACAGCCGTTTGCAAGCTGGCCTGAATCTGAGCAAAACTCCCTTACAACAACGCCCTCAGGCTTTGCAAAGGCCTTGTTTGGCAAGCCCTTATTGGCCTCAACCATAACCTTCTTCCATGCCTCCATGGCCCAGTTGGTAAGATTCTCGTTAAGAGACTTAGGCTTATCAAAGCCAAACCAAGCTGCGGCTACATAATAAGGAGTGCCGCCTGCAAAATATCTGTCCTTGTAATCGTTGGTAGAGCCTGTTTTACCAAACACGGGGAGTCTGTCTCCAAACTTGGTGCCGCCTACAGAGGTAGCTGTTCCTCCTGCCTTTAGGGGCTCACGCAGAAGCATATTTGTAACATAGGCAGACTCTGCCGACATGCCCCTTATGGGCTTAAGATTCCTGTTATCCAGTATAATTCTGCCGTCGTTATCCTTTATATATGAATAGGTGTGAGGGGGATAGTAGTTGCCGCCGTTGCCGAACATAGCATATGCCGACGCCATTTCAAGGCAGGTAACGCCCTCTGTTAAGCCGCCCAGAACCATAGAGGGGTTGTGGTCGTCCTTAACCGTGCTGCCCACTTTAACGTTATCATAAAGGAATACGTGGGCGTTCTTAGTGACAAAATCAAAGCTCTTATCTATGCCCATATACTTTGCTATTTGAACAGGCACGCAGTTAACAGACTTTCTAACAGCGTCCGCAACAACCATAGGTGCGCCCGTGCCGCCCTTGGGGAAGGAGGTGGTTTTTCCGTTAACCTTTGTGGTAATAGGGCTGTTATTAACCAAGGTTGAAAATGTGATAGAGTTGAATTCTATGCCCGGGCCGTAAACACTGATTGGCTTCATAGATGAACCAGGCTGTCTGCGTGATTCTGTGGCTCTGTTAAGCACACGGTCGCCTACCTTTTCGCCTCTGCCGCCAACTATTGCCTTAACTGCACCCTGATAATCCATAACAACAATGGCTGATTGCGGCTGAGTTGTACCCCTGTACTTTGCAAAGGTTTTTGGGTCTTTGTATACATTCTCTGCTGCTATTTGCATGGTTTGATCCATCTCGGTGAATATTTGCAGTCCGCCGGAGTAAACCATATATTGAGCCTCTGTTTTGCTCCTGCCGTTGCGCTCCTGCAAATCACGTATAACATCAGAGATAACCTGATCTACATAGTAATTGTTATAGGTTTTGGTTTCGCTGCTGGCCTTAGCACTCTTGTTAAGCTTAGAGGGTATATCCTCTGCACGAGCCTCTTCATACTCTGTTTTTGTAATAAGCTTTTGGTCATACATTTGATATAGAACTTCCTTGCGGCGTTTCTCGTTATTTTCGGGATACAGCAAGGGGTTGTATTTGCTGGGGTTTTTTGTTATGCCCACTATGCAGGCAGACTCGCCTATGGTTAAATCGGCTACATCCTTGTCAAAATAGGTGTTAGCGGCAGATTGCACGCCGTTGCAGCCGTTGCCCAGTGCTATAACATTCAAATAGGCCTCTAGTATCTCGTCCTTGGTATATTGCTTTTCAAGCTCCATGGCACGGAAGATTTCCTTAAGCTTACGGTCTATGCTCACCTCGTCCTCTTGAGTGATGTTCTTGATAAGCTGCTGGTCTATGGTAGAGCCGCCCTGTGTCTCTCTTTGTCCTGTGAACATATTAAAGAAGGCAAAGCCTGTGCGCTTCCAGTCTACTCCGTTGTGCTCCCAATATCGCTTATCCTCAATGGCAACCTGTGCGTCTTTAACGCTTTTGGGAATCTTATCATAGTCAACCCAAATGCGATTTTCTGTGCCGTGAAGCTCCTGATATTTTTTTGCGTTACCCTCAATATCGTTGACAAATATAGCACTGGCATATTGCAGCTTGAGGGTGCGCAGATTAAAATCTATATCCTTATCAAGGCTGGTAAGAACATAAACCGCAGCGGTTGTGCCCACTATAGTGCCTGTTAAAATGCCCACAAGAGCAACTGTTAAAAGGCTTTTGCCTGTATAGATTAAAACCTTTTGCCATGCCTTGCGGCGTTTTTTGGGCTTTTTATTTTTGTCTGCACCAAGCTTAGCTAAAATACCTTTTATTCCCTTTGGCTCGGACTCGGCAGGCTGAACGCCGTAATCTTCTATTATATAGCTGCCTGTCTCATAGCGGTTATAGGCCGCCTGAGCCGGAACAGAGGCATAGTCATAGCCCTGAGCCGCACGTGAGTGGCGGGGCGCATACTCGCCCTCCCTCTTGGTTTGCGGGGCAGAGTAGTCCCGGGGGGTATCCTCTGCGTATCTCCTTGGTCTCTCGGCAGGGTCAGGCTTGCTCTGCACTCGCTGAGCATAACGCTCCCTTGCGTTTGGCTGCTTGCCCAAGCTTTCTTTTTTATCTTCAATAAGAGCTTTGGCACGGTTAACTGCGCCCTTGGCGGCTGCCGAGGTGCGTGCTGCCATGCTTTTAAATGATTTAAGGACTGTATCTTTACTCATTAGGATGCCTCCTTTATAATTAAACAAAACAAGTGACAAACTTATACACCTTGAATTATAGCACAAATTTTTAAATATGTATACCTAAAAATCAAGATTTTTCATTTTATTTACTTTAACTTCATTCTTTTAAGCAATATATGTGTTCATTGCACAAAATAAAATTTTTAAATAATAGCAGCTGCAAGGCCTTGTTAAAGCAAGATTTATGGTTAAAATACTTTTAAGCCCACATAATTATGCTGCGGCAAATGCACAAATGTGATTTTGCGCTTAGTAGGGGACGATGTCCCATATGCACTAACTTAAGTTTGACAAAACGAAGAATGTGTGATATAATTATCAAGGGTGAAAAAATGGAAAGTATATCACGACTAATGGCGGAATTACCAGTTAACTATGAAGAGAAGTGTTTCAAGACAGGTGCAATAACAAGAAGA
>JAISYX010000058.1 GCA_031269595.1 Oscillospiraceae bacterium | reverse complement strand
GCGGGGAATAAAGCCGTAATTGGCGGGATATTGCATAGAGGTAAACAGCACCCGATCTAAAATCAGCATACCGGTTTCTTTGTCTAACTCGTATTTGTTTTTGCCGCCCTTAGAAATTTCAATAACGGCAACAAACTGCTCTGCGCAAACACGTTTTGGATTAATATCATGCCAAATATTCAAATATACCGCCTCCTGACATAGAATGATATGCAATTTGCACTCATGCACCGCAAAGGTTTTTTTAGGTGAATTTTATTGAGCCGCCCGAAGGCGGCTCATTGTAATTGCTTGGTAAAAGATGAAGAAATACGAGTGAAATATCACTTTGTGAAGTGAAATTTTTGTCTACGCCAAAAGTGAAATGTTGTTCGACAACGTGAAATGAAACAAATCTACCAACGCCCGCAGGCATTTCACTGGCCGCGGGTCAATTTCACGCCCGAAGGGCATTTCACAAATCCGAAAGGATTTATTTCGTTGCGGCCAAAGGCCGCTGGTCGGGGCGACAGGATTCGAACCTGCGGCCCCCTGGTCCCAAACCAGGTGCGCTACCAAACTGCGCTACGCCCCGACATGTATTTTATAGTGCTGAGCTCCGCCTGAGTGAATACGAGTGAAATATCACGCTGTGAAGTGAAATTTTCGTCTACGCCAAAAGTGAAATGTTGTTCTGCAACGTGAAATAAAATAAATCCACCCACGCCCGCAGGCATTTCACTGGCCGCAGGCCAATTTCACGCCCAAAGGGCATTTCACAAATCCTAACAGGATTTATTTCGTTGCGGCCAAAGGCCGCATGGTCGGAGCGAGAGGATTCGAACCTCCGGCCTCTTGGTCCCGAACCAAGCACGCTACCAAACTGCGCTACGCCCCGAAATCATTCGTTCTTCCTTTAGGCAACCTTTAGCTGATGTATATTGTAACATAATCCTTTAAAGCTTGTCAAGAGTAAAATTAGACTGCTTTAACAAAAAAGGAGGCAGATGGCTGTATACTTAAAAGAACACAGCCATCATCACAATATATGCAATTATCCATTACAGGTGCTAAGAAAAAACGAATGCACAGAGGTATCCTTGGTTAATTCGGGGTGAAAGGCGCAGACTAGCATGTTTTTCTGTCTGGCGGCAATGATTTTGCCGTCTACCTCTGCAAGAACCTCCACGTCCGCAGCGGCTTTAACCACATAGGGCGCACGAATAAACACCATAGGGATTTTGCCCACACCGCCAAACTCCGCCTCTGTGCTAAAGCTGGCCAATTGACGGCCGTATGCGTTGCGTTCGGCGGTTATATCCATGCAGGCCAGATGTGCCTCTCCGCCTATCACGTTTTTTGCCAGTAATATCATGCCTGCGCAGGTTCCCATAACAGGCAGACCGCCCAGAATGGCCTTGCGGATAGGCTCCATTAGCTCCAGCTCACGCAGCAGCTTGCCTATAACGGTGCTCTCCCCCCCAGGGAGAATCAGGCCGTCCATTTTATTTGTAAAATCGGAGGCCTTGCGTATCTCAAAGCTCTGTGTATCAAGGCTTGAGAGCATTCTCTCGTGCTCGATAAATGCGCCCTGCAAGGCCAAAACTCCTATCCTCATGGCAATACCGCAAGCCCAAACACAACAATGTGAGGGCTTGCTGTTTCCTTTCAACTTTTCATGTTCAATTGTCAATTGAACTACTTGCCTCTTTCGGCCATTAGCAGTGCGATTTCCTGCTCGTTTATGCCAACCATGGCCTCGCCTAAATCCTCGCTTAGTGCGGCTATAAGAGCTGCATCCTCAAAGTTTGTAACAGCCTTGACAATGGCCGCTGCACGCTTTGCAGGATTGCCGGACTTGAATATGCCCGAGCCCACAAACACGCCCTCTGCGCCCAATTGCATCATCAGAGCGGCATCTGCGGGAGTGGCAACGCCTCCGGCTGCAAAGTTAACCACGGGGAGCTTGCCGTTTTTTGCTACAAATTTGACTAAATCAAGAGGAGAGGCGAGACGCTTTGCCGCCTCAAAAAGCTCATCATCACTTAGTGCTGTAAGGGCACGGATTTCGCCCTGGATTTTGCGCATGTGCCGCACAGCCTGAACCACGTCGCCTGTGCCGGGCTCACCCTTGGTTCTAATCATGGAAGCACCCTCGGCAATGCGGCGCAGAGCCTCGCCTAAATCCTTTGCACCGCACACAAAGGGAGCTCTAAACTTTGTTTTGTCTATGTGATGCAAATCATCGGCAGGAGAGAGCACCTCGCTCTCGTCTATGTAATCAATGTTGATAGCCTCTAAAATTTGCGCCTCTACAAAATGGCCTATGCGCACCTTTGCCATTACAGGGATAGAGACAGCCGCCTGTATGCCCTTAATCATCTTGGGGTCGCTCATGCGGGAAACTCCGCCCGCCGCACGAATATCAGCGGGGATTCTCTCCAGTGCCATAACGGCACAGGCACCCGCCTCCTCGGCGATTTTAGCCTGCTCGGGGTTGCTGACGTCCATAATAACGCCGCCCTTTAGCATTTGTGCCAGATTTTTGTTTAATTCATATTGTTCAGACATGTTTTAAAATCCTCCTTGATTTTTATTGCGTAAATTGATATACTTATACTAATCCACAACTGGTATGATTAAAAGCTCCAGTTTTGATTTATTTTATCATACCAGATTTTTGAAAAAGGAGATTGAGCGTAGCTGAGAAACTGTGTTGTTTGGATGCTCGGTTTTTTGCTTTCTTAAGGCTTAATTTGGTTGTATTAATGTGTAACAAGATATGATAATATCTTGCTACACATTAATACCATGTATTGAAGTTTTATGAAGCAAGCCAAGTAACTCATAAACTTAAAAACAGATATGCTCTACATAAAACCATGCTCACCCCAATACTTAACACAAAAGCAAAAAAGCCCCTCTATGAGCAGCTTTATGTCTATATCAGGCAGAATATCGAGAGCGGAGAAATAAAAAACGGCGAACGTCTCCCCTCAAAGAGGAAGCTGGCGGAACACCTGCGTGTTAGCTTTTGCACTGTCGAAAACGCCTATGCCCAGCTATTGGCAGAGGGCTACATCACCTCTGCCCAGCGCAAAGGGTACTTTGCAAGCAGCGGCCAGATGCCAAGAGCGGCCAAAACACAGGTACAAACAGAGCTGCGGCAGGAAAAGCCGCTAACCTCATCATTAAAATATGATTTAAAAACCAATGCCGTTAACACCGAGGACTTCCCCTATGCCACATGGACAAAGCTAATGCGGGAGTGTATGCGTGAAGACCCAAAGCTGCTCCTAGAGCCAATACACCCCCAAGGAGACTATGGCCTGCGGGAGGAGATAGCCCGCTATTTGCGAGCCTTTAGAGGGGTAACAGTGCGTGCCGGGCAAATCCTTTTGGGTGCGGGGACAGAATATCTGCTGGGCTTAATATGCGAGCTGCTCCACAGCAGCGGCTTTGCAGCCGAGAATCCGGGACACCACAAAATCCCCAAAATACTCACAAGCCGCAAGGTTAATCCCCTTTACATACCCATGGACAGTGAGGGCATGTGTGTGGATGCTCTGCTTAAAACAGAGGCAAGCGTTGCCATAGTAACCCCCTCCCACCACTTCCCTCTTGGCACAATAATGAGCATAGGCAGGCGCAGACAGCTGCTGCAATGGGCAGAAGGTCAAGCCGGACGCTATGTAATTGAGGATGATTTTGACAGCGAATTCCGCTTTGTGCTAAAGCCTATTTCATCTCTGCAAAATTTGAATCCTGATAAGGTTATATATCTTAACTCCTTTGCCAAAACCCTTGCGCCATCCCTGCGTATTGCCTATGCCGTGCTGCCTGAGGCTCTTTTGGCGCAGTATAGGGAGAGGCTTATGTTCTACTCCTGCACGGTTTCGGCCTTTGAACAGCACACCTTAAAAGCCTTTTTAAAGGACGGCTATTACGAACGCCATTTAAACCGTATGCGTGGCATATACCGCTCCCGCCGTGACACCCTAATCAAAGGACTTGCACCGCTGGAAGAGAGCGTGCACATCTCAGGCCAAGCCGCAGGCTTGCACTTGCTGCTGCGAGCTCCCGCCTTATTAGAGGAGGAGCTGGTTAAAAGGGCATTGGAGGCAGGAGTTGGAGTGTATCCGCTATCCTCCTATTACAAGGGGGAGAGGGCAGAAGCCCACACCGTTGTGGTTGGATATGCAGGCCTAAAGCAGGAGGAGTTGGAGGAGGCCGCAGCCTTGCTGGTTAAAGCGTGGAGGGATTAAATTTGTAGGGTACGATGTCCACATCGTACCGTTTTACCAAAATTTGCAGGTATTTACGGGATGATGTGGACATCATCCCCTACAGCCTCCAATTAAATTTGCACAGTAAATTCACACAAATCATAAATTAAAAAGAAGTTAAAGTTTTGCAAAAATTTGCGATATATCTTGCTATTTTTGGCGTTTTATGTTATAATTAAACAATAAATAAACTCAGCAGGCAGTGTAAAGTTAAAAACGAACTAACGAACTAACGAACTAACGAAGGGACGCAGGAATCCCCGCAAAATATTTTTATAATGTTTTGGCTGGGGGTATCTGACACATGGTGTTGAGATGGTAGAATTATTTAACAAGGTTATTGAGGCAACAGGCGGCTTAGCTTATATTGACCTTGCCAATATGATAGTTGGCGGCCTAGCCTGTATTATCTTATTGATTAAGAGTATAATTTATTGTAAAAAGAAAAATATTAAGTTTAAAAGATTAGGATGGATAATTCTCGTTATAATATGTGTATATTTATTTGCATTTTGTGCGGGCAGATTAGCCGGGCAACTGGACTTAATGTCCTATTTGTCAAAATAAATGGCATAACACTTGCAATCAAAGTTGGTTCAACAGATGTGAGTTTGAAAAAACTCAGAAAGGACGCAGGAATCCCCACTAAGTGCTCTAAAACGCTTTGTGTGCGGAAGCTCTGACGCATGGTGTCCAAAATGCTAAAGAAAATATATAATAATTGTTTTTTAATTTATATCCTGCTGCTTTTTATAGTTTTTATTGTAGATAAAACCTTTAAATCAAACATACTTAATCCCGATACTTACCCCCTTGCAATATATCTGCCCTTTTTTATCAATCTGATAGTCTACAGCGCAAAAAACAAAGAAAAATTAACATTCTTTACAGCGTTTAGATTTGCACGCATTATATTTGCAGGTTTAGCTATTATTTATTCAGCAGCAGAATTCTTTATAGATAAAATTGCCTTTGTAAGAGGTGCAATAATTATAATAATGCTATTGCTGGTGGCAGAAATGACACTTGAATCAATACTGCTTAAAAAGGACATATTATAAAGGGAGCTTAACCATGAGCAATAAAGAACGTGCAATAAGTAATGGGATGGGTCTGCTCTTTATTAACATAGCAGTATTTGTAATCATAGTCTTAAAAGACCTTCTCGAGGTAGAACTATTTAACATTACAATTATTGCGTGTATTGGAGTTCTTATTAACCCCATAATGAATTATATAAAATATAAAATCATGAAGGAAGACTATCCTGTATCATTCTTAAGAGCAGTAGTAATTGATTCTTTTGTTGCCATTTTATCTTTTGTATATGCGTTTTACTTGGTAGAACCAGGCTATATAAATCTGTTTGTTTTTCTTGGGCCTGTATTGTATACTCCATTAATTATAACAAACAAGAAAATCAAGTAGATATTGTAAGAAAATTTAAAGCCGGAGGTAAAGCCCCGTGACAAGACTTCAATTTAATCTCTTATTAACCTGCATTGGCTTTGTTATTTCACTTATAACCTTGGCACTGGCAGCACGCAGGCTAAAGACGAACAGGAGCAAATCGCAGGTGGCAGGGGTGGTAACCTTAGCTGTGGTTTCGGTATTATGGATGATTGTTATACTGCTTAGGATATTCACCTTATAAAGGAGGCAAGACCGAGTGACAAGACTTCAATTTAATCTTTTATTAACCTGCATTTGCTTTGTGCTTTCGCTTATAACCTTAGGACTGATAGCACATCAATTAAAGAAAAACAGAAGCAAATCGCAGGTGGCAGCGGTAGTAACCTTATCTATAGCTTCAGCAGGATGGTTCATTATTATACTGCTTAGAATATTATTTATATTACAAAAACAAAGTTAAAAATTCAAATTAAAATCATAAAAAGTTATTGACATAGCATACTAAAAGCATTAAAATAAAATTAGAGTTATAAAAGGAGGTATTTTATATGGAAAACAATAAAAAAACCGGTGTATGGTTAATAATTGGTGTTATTGCGGCGGTTGCGGCCGTTGTGGCATCTCTTACAACAGCCTTTCTCTTGCTGGAAAAGAAGAAGAAAGAGGATAAAGAGTTAGAGGAATACCTTGATTGCTGTATCCAATAACAATATTAATCAAAAACCGCCGAACAAACGGCGGTTTTGTTGTAAAGGAAGATGAAATATGACACAAACTCCACTTGCAAACCGTGAGCATATAGCTATATTCGGCAACACCAATGCAGGCAAATCCAGCCTGTTTAATATGATTTTAAATCAGGACGCAGCCATAGTCTCTGAAAAGCATGGCACAACAACAGACCCAGTTATACGTGCCATGGAGCTTATCCCCTTTGGCCCTATCGCACTTATTGACACCGCCGGCATAAACGACAAAACCGTGTTGGGAGATGTCCGCACAAAAAAGACACAGCAAATTTTAAGCCGCACAGACTTTGCCCTCTATCTTGCCCCCTGTAATGCTTTTGATAATAGCGATTATGCTGAGTTTCTCAAAGGCCTTGAGGATTTTCAAATTGAGCATATTTTGATATTCACTAAGACTGATTTAGTCTCTGCGCAGGAGCTGGAGGCCTTGAAATCGGCATGGCCTAAGGCTGTTTTTACCTCCATAAACGACCTGGAATCCATCCTAAGCCTCAAGGAAAGGCTCAGCACAGAGCTTGCCAAGGGTCAAAAGGAGGAGAGCATACTGGGGGATTTGCTGCCTGAGGGCAGCACAGTGCTCATGGTAGTGCCCTGCGACTCTGAAGCTCCCAAGGGCAGGCTTATCCTGCCTCAGGTGCAGCTTATAAGGGACTGCCTTGACAACGGCTTTAAGGTTGCAGTATCCCGTGAGCTGGAGCTGGCCGAAATGCTGCAAAATTTAAAGCAGGTGGACTTAGTTGTAACAGACTCTCAGGCCTTCAAATTGGTTAGCGAAATTGTGCCCACGGATATAAAGCTGTGCTCCTTTTCTATACTATTTGGCCGCCACAAGGGGGATATTGGCGAGTACATAAAGGGTGCGGCGGCCATAGGCAGGCTAAAGCCCGATGCAAAAATTGCCATAACCGAGGGCTGCACGCATAATCACACCCATGAGGATATAGGTCAGGTTAAAATTCCAAACTGGCTGCGCTCTAAGGCTGGAGAGGCCTTGAGCTTTGATTTTTATGCAGGCCACGACTTCCCCGAGCACCCCGAGGAGTACGACCTAGTGGTTCAATGCGGCGGTTGTATGCAAAACCGCAGAGCCATTCTGCACAGAATAAACCTTTGCAAAAAAGTAGGAGTTCCAATTACAAATTACGGCATTTTGATTGCAGAAATCAACGGCATTTTACAGCGCAGCACAGAGCTTTTTAAATAGAGCCTTTAAATTGAATGCAAGAGCAATCCAAGCTTGGTTAGTTATAGCTAACTTTGCTTGAATATTTTTCTGCATTTTTAAAGCAATGTGCCAAAAATAAGAAATTTTGGCAAAAGCGTTGACATAAATGCTTAAATCTGCTAAACTTAAATCGGTTAGATATGACTAACCGATTTTTTAAATGCTTGGGTTAGTCACAACTTACTCAAAATACAAAGGGGGGCAGCGATATGATTCCTTTAACAATGGCTAAGCTCGAAGAGGAATATATAATAAAGAGGGTTGGCGGCAAAGAGGATATACGGCTGTTCTTGGCAAGGCTTGGATTTGTTCCGGGCGCACATATAACAGTTATTACAAAAATAGGCGAAAACGTGATTGTCAACATAAAAGAATCACGTGTGGCTATAAGCCGTGAAATGGCCTTTAAGATTATGGTTTAAAATACGAAAGGAGCAAAAATCATGCAAACTCTTAAGGATATTAAGCCCGGCACAACGGTGCGGGTTACAAAAATTGGGGGCAGCGGGCCTGTTAAGCGGCGCATTATGGAGATGGGAATTACCAAGGGAGTAACGGTATATGTCCGCAAGGTTGCGCCTCTGGGCGACCCTGTGGAGGTTACGGTTAGAGATTATGAGCTTTCGCTGCGCAAGGCAGACGCCGAGCTTATCGAAGTAGAATTAATTTAAGGAGGCTATTTTATGTCTGTTACAATTGCACTGGCAGGGAACCCAAACAGCGGCAAAACAACCCTATTTAACGCTCTAACCGGCTCAAACCAGTTTGTGGGCAACTGGCCTGGCGTTACAGTTGAAAAAAAGGAGGGTAGGCTTAAAGGCCGCAAGGATGTTACCATAACGGATTTGCCCGGCATTTACTCACTATCCCCTTATACCTTGGAGGAGGTTGTCTCCCGTAATTACTTAATTGACGAACGCCCTGACGTAATTTTAAATATTATAGACGGAACAAACCTGGAGCGTAACCTATTCTTGACCACACAGCTTACAGAGCTTGGCATTCCTGTTGTTGCGGCTGTAAACATGATGGATACCGTTAAAAAGAACGGCGATAAAATCAACACAGCTCAGCTTGCAAAGGAGCTGGGGTGCAGAGTGGTTGAAATTTCTGCCCTTAAGGGGCACGGCGTAACAGCCGCCGCAGAGGCGGCTCTGGAGGCGGCAGAGGGGGCTAAAACTGTACCTCAGCACAGCTTTTCGGGTGGTGTAGAGCATACGCTGGCTCATATAGAGGAGGCTGTCCTGCACGAGCTGCCTCAGGAGCAGCAACGCTTTTTTGCTGTAAAGCTATTTGAACGTGATGAAAAAATCATAGAAAAGCTGGGGCTTAGCGCAGAGCAGATAAATCACATTGAGGGCGATATAAAACGCCGTGAGGAAGAGCTTGAGGATGATTCTGAGAGCATTATAGTTTCTGAGAGGTACGCCTATATTGATTCCATAATAAAGGGCTGCGTTACGGTAAAAAAGAAGGGTCGCTTAAGTACCTCAGACAAAATAGACAGGATAGTAACCAACAGAATATTGGCTCTGCCTATCTTTGCTATTGTAATGTTTATTGTATATTTTGTCTCCGTCACCAGTGTGGGCACTATAGTTACCGACTGGACAAACGACAGCCTGTTTGGCGAGGGCTTTCATATAACAGGAGCAGCCGGATATGAGGCGGCTGTGGAGGAATATGAAGCTGCACTTGAGCTTTTTGAAGAGAGCCCTACCAACCTTGCTGAACCAACTGAGCCCGACCCCGCCGATTATGGTGTTTGGGTGCCCGGAGTTCCTGTTTTGATAGGCAGCGCACTGGAGGCCGTTAACTGTGCCGATTGGCTTCAAGGCTTGATTTTAGACGGCATTGTGGCAGGTGTTGGAGCTGTACTGGGCTTTGTGCCGCAAATGCTTATTTTATTCTTATTCCTTGCCTTCCTTGAGGGTTGCGGATATATGGCACGTATAGCCTTTATTATGGATAGGATTTTCCGCCGCTTTGGGCTTTCAGGCAAGAGCTTTATCCCCATTCTTATAGGCACAGGCTGCGGTGTGCCGGGGATTATGGCCTCCCGAACTATAGAAAATGACCGTGACCGCAAAATGACCATTATAACAACAACCTTTATACCCTGCTCCGCAAAGCTGCCTATTATAGCACTTATTGCAGGTGCGCTGTTCGGTGGGGCTTGGTGGGTTGCTCCAAGTGCATACTTTGTGGGCATAGCGGCTATTGTATGCTCAGGCATAATACTCAAAAAGACTAAGCTTTTTGCGGGGGATGTCTCTCCATTTGTAATGGAGCTGCCCGCATATCACAGGCCTACAGTAGGCAGCATACTGCGCAGTATGTGGGAGAGAGGCTGGTCATTTATAAAAAAGGCAGGAACAATCATTTTGCTGGCAACAGTGTTTGTCTGGTTTACCTCAAGCTTTGGCTGGACAGACGGAGCTTTTGGTATGGTTGATATGTCTGACAGCATACTTGCTGTTATAGGCGGTTTTATTGCACCTATATTTGCTCCTCTGGGCTGGGGAGATTGGAAGTCTGCTGTTGCGACTATAACTGGTCTTATAGCAAAAGAAAACGTGGTTGGAACCTTTGGTATACTTTATAACTTTGCCGAGGTAGGCGAAAACGGCGAAGAGATTTGGAGCAATCTTGCGGCAAGCTATACAGGCCTTGCAGCCTATTCCTTCCTTGTGTTTAATCTGTTATGCGCCCCCTGCTTTGCCGCTATGGGTGCAATCAAGCGCGAGATGAACAGCGCAAGGTGGTTCTTTACTGCTATAGGCTATCAGTGCGGATTTGCATATATTGCCTCACTGTGTGTTTATCAGCTTGGTATGCTTATAGGCACAGGCAGCTTTGGCATTGCCACCGCCGCCGCACTTGTTATATTGGCAGCATTCCTCTTTATGCTGCTGCGTCCCGCAAAAAATAGCCGCCTGAGCAAAAGCAGGGCGGCAAGAGTAAGGGCATAAGCCTTGAAAGGAGCTTCTTTTTATGATTAATTGGTTAATGGCAAACATAGGGACTATCATTATTGCGGCCATTATAGCGGGGATTCTTGCAGCTGTTGTGGTAAAGCTGGTGCGTGATAAAAAGAGCGGCAAATGCCCGGGCTGCGAATGCGCAAGCTGTCCGAAGTCCTCAGACTGCAAGCATTGACTAGAGGCCAGAGGCCAGAAAATGCCCCGCCGCAAGCACGGTTACAAATGATAAATTGAGTCTCTCTAAAAAACCGTAGGGGCAGACCTATGTATCTGCCCCTATTGATGTAAATTTCCCGTCTTTGGGCAGACACATAGGTCTGCCCCTACAAACCCTTTAATTAAAATTTGCGCAGCAAATCACATTAATTTTCAATTTTCAACTTTCAACTTTCAATTATTTAAGCTTTCCTAAGATTAAAAACCGAGAGCAGCTTCCTCTTTGCCAGCCCATAGGCCTCAGGCTCAAAAAAGCTGTTAACAGCTAGGTACACACAGCTTAGCACAATCAGGCTAAGGCCGCCCCACAGCACAATTTTTAAATAGGAATCCAAGTTATAAAATATTCCTGTAAAGCATATTATTGACACAAGAAAAATCCCAAAATTAATGAACAATCGCCTGTATGTGGCTTTGGGACTGCGTTTTAGGATTTTTTTGTTTGCATATGAAATCATATAGTTGGCTCTGTAAAGCAGTGCAAAAATAGTGCCTAGCAGCACTCCGTAAATACCAATAAACTGCACTAATACCAGCGAAACAACAAGGTTTATCCCCGTTTCAATCAAGCTGCTGTTTTTGGTGTTTTTAAATTCCCCTGCAAAGTTGATAACCTGATTAGAGGCCAGCCTCCCGCTGGTTAAAAGGGTGTTTAGTATCATCAAAGGGGGCAGCAGCGGGTCTACATAGCTTATATCCTCAACCCCGTGGGTATATAAGCGCACAAAGGGTATAATGAACAAATAGAGTGCTGTATACAGTATAAAGGTTAATGCGATGTAATAGGTTTCAAAGGTATCCTGAAGCACCGTAAATCGCTTCATATCGGTGTTAAACTTTTGCCCAAGGTGAAACCTAATGCCGTTGCACACCGTGTCCATAACCCCCAATACAATGGCCGTAAGCATGGTGTATACCGACCAGATGCTAACCACATTAAAGCCGCAGAACTGCCCCAGAATAATGGCATCTGTGCTTGAAAACACCAAGCCGGAAATTTGGTGCAGCAGCACATAATCCTTTTGCGCAACAGATTTAAGGTCAGGTTCTACCTTTAGGTTAATCCAGGGGTAGTGCCGCCTGATGTAAAACATGATATAGAGCATTTGCGAAAGGCTAAGCAGGAAGAAGGCCACCTGTATGGCAATTACATTAAAGCCCAGCATTATAAGCGCAATTTTGCTCACGTTAGTGAGTATATTTATTACTGTGGCAAGGTTTGAGAGTATGTAATTCTTGCCCTCGGCCTGCAAAAGAATGCGGAATTTACCCTGAAACAAATAGCTTACAACATTGCCCATGCCCTGCAAAAGAATAACCAGAGTTACCTCCCCAAAGGAGATAGGAGTATCTGTAAACATTGGAAAAAGCGCAGAGAAGAACAGCACAGCAGCAAAATACATAAGCCCCGTGCGCTTGTAGTATTTATCGGTTGCGGCCATTATTTGGTTGATGGATTTAGTATCATCCCTTGCAACAGGGCCGTAAAGAGCCTGCAAGGCGGCAAGGCCAACCCCTGCCTCCAGCAGGGCGAAGTACTGGAATATCTGAGAGATTGAAACCAGCATTCCGTTAACTCCTGAGCCAAAGCTAAGCAAAAACAGCCTTGGTACAATAAGACCCAAAGCCATGCTGATTAGTTGAGTTGCCAAGCCCGAAGCAATGTTATAAATGCCCTTTTTTGTGTTCATGGTGCGCCCTTTCAGCGGGATTGATTTAACCATTCATAATTGTAGCACATTATTTTAAGCTGTGCAAGTGTGTTGATGAATCAATTGCGTCAAAACACAGAGGCCGCAGCACATCAACCCGTGCCGCAGCCCCATAGAATATCAAAACAATCTTATTTTTTTAAAACAGAGGCCTTTACGCTCGCTTTTTTTGCAAATAGAGTTCCGGGCTCAAGGGCATAGGAAATTACCGCAGTGCCCAAGGAGTTCTTTTCCATTTGCTTGCCGCTTAGCACAGGGTTCTTTTTAAATAGCTTGCTCATTTTGCCCTGCAGCTTTTCATATTTTTTAGATACGCTGCGTGCCCGTATTAAAATCTTAACCGCTTCCTTGTTGCCGTTTTGTGCGGCCAGCATAAGCCACTCAAGAGCCTCCTCAGGGTCTTTTTCAACGCCCTGACCCTCAAGATGCATAACGGCGATATAAAACATAGCGTCGTTGCTGCCAAGCTCTGCGGCCAGCAAAAAGTACTTTAGAGCCTCTGTGTAGCTTTGCTCAACATTTTCGCCTGTGTAAAACATCATGCCTATAAGAAATATAGCATCAGGGTTTCCCTCTTTAGCGGCTGCAATAATAGCGTTAACCTCCTCGTCCTTAAGGCTAAGGTTGTTCATGCTATCAAACAAAGGATTAGACATATGCGCATCTCCTATCTGTTAATTTTATGAGTATAATTATATTATACATGTGTGTTGGAAAAAGTCAACAAGAACTTTTCACAGTGACAAAAACTTGACAAAATACACCAAATATCATAAACTTTATAGGTGGAATGCGCTGCGTGAGCGGCGGGAAGGAGAGCACACACTAATGAAAGAAATAATAACAAAAAAGCTGCAGGAGATTGAACAGGCAGAGCAAATACGCATACTGCACTGCGTGGAATCAGGCAGCAGAGCCTGGGGCTTTGCCTCGCCGGACAGCGACTATGACGTGCGGTTTATCTATGCTAGAGAGCCCTCTTTTTATCTCAGGCTGGAAAAAACCCGTGACGTGATAGAGTGGCAGCTGGACGATACACTGGACATTAACGGCTGGGATTTACAAAAGGCTCTGCGTCTGCTGCACAGCTCTAACCCCACCCTGTTTGAGTGGAATCAATCCCCAATAGTCTACAAAACCACGCCGGAATGGGCGCAAATACGGCAGGAGATAAACAATTACTTCCTTGCAAAATCCGGCGTTTATCACTATTTAAGCACAGCGAACAGCAATTACAGGGAGTATTTGAAGGGCGAGATAGTAAAGCTTAAAAAGTATTTTTATGTGCTGCGCCCAATTTTGGCCTGCAAGTGGATACTCAGCAAGGGCACACCGCCGCCCATGCTGTTTTTAGAGCTGGCAGAGGCGGAGCTTGAGTCGGAGATGCGCCCCATTGTAGAGCAGCTTTTAGACCTAAAAAAGCAAACACCGGAGCTTGGCCAAGGCAAGCGCATAGATGCACTTAACGCCTATCTTGATAAAGAGCTGGGGCTGCTTAAAGCGGCTGTTGATGCCCTGCCCCACGAGAGCAAGCGTGGCTGGGAGGAGCTTAATGCGCTGTTTTTGGGGATTGTTGGAGGGTTGAAGTGACAAAAAAGCAATTTAGGCATGATTTTTTGCGCGGCTTAGGCTCGGCCTTGCTTGAGCTGCAAAGCTGCGATAATGCGCAAAAATACTATGATACAGTGCACTATGGCTGCCTGCACGTCAGCACCTATGACATGCAAAGCGAGGGCGACAGAGGCTGGTATCTTTACACCGCTGCGGCAGCTGTAGGCGGAGCTTCTATCCTGCATGATATTATTGAAAGATATGCCCGCACCTTTAGTTTCTACGATTTATTTAATCAGCTAAGCGGTATTTTGTACCATTATGCGAAGGAGGGCAGCACGGCTGCACGCAACGCTCTATATGAGAAGTACAGCTGGCTTATTGAAAAGCTCTTCCGCAGTGCTGTTTCAAGACACCGGACTATATTTATCGAAAGGAGTATGTTTGAGTGGCTTTGCGTCTGGCTGACCTCTTTAGATGGCTTTGACGCATTTAAAAGAATTGTTATGGATATAAGCGAAAAGCTTTTGCCCAAAGACCCTGTTGGTTTCTTTGATGCATGGTTATATTCAAACGCTCAGGACAAATTTGGCGCAAAGCGTGTAGAGAGCTTTTTGCAAAAACAGGCTAAAAAGTCGGCGTACATCAACATCTATTTGCAGGAGGCGCACAAGTGGGATAACTATGTTAGCAGCAAAGCTCCCGACCCAACGCTGGAGGACGTTATTGCAGAGGTAGATGGGGAGAGATTCCACGGCAGAGGCCTCGCCATGCGCTTTGCCCGAAATGCAGGCATGGAGGATTTAGAAAAGCTATTTAGTCTGGCTATGGAGCAGCAGGACTTGCAAAGTCGGGCTGAATTGCTGTGGGGGCTGCGACGCTCTAAGCTGCAATGGCCGGAAGCTGTTATAGAAGAACTGCTACAAAGTGAAAATGAGGATATACGTGACACGGCCATTTATATTATGGAACAGAGCCCATCGCCTAAAAGGCGTGAATATGCGCTAAAGCTGATTAACGAGGGCACAGACCTTGTCGATGCAATATCCATTCTGGCACTAAATATTCTTCCTCAGGATGAGCAGTTGTTTTGCGCTACGGTTAAAGCTATACCTGTGAAGCTTAATGAGGGCGATTGGCACTGTGCCTTTATGGCGGCAGAGGATGCCCTAAAACGCTTGAGGGGCAAGCCAAAAACCGACCTGCTGCTATATATTTACCGTGAGACATATTGCGGCAGCTGCCGTGAGAGCATAGTTGCTCTAATGCACAAAAAGAGAGCCCTTACAGGCTCCCTTTTGCAAGAGTGCTTATATGATTCAAACGGCGACATTAGAAGCTTTGCAGAGAGAGTAGTGAGGCGGGAAAAGCAGAGCTAAACTACAATCAAACCAGCCCCATAGCCTTAAGCCACTCCACAAATTCGGCCACCTGTGCTGTCAGGTTGGAGTCTTCTTCGACGGTATACGTTATCTTGTCATCGTAAAAAACAGCGGCCGCACTCTCGTCGTATACCTCAAGCAGCTTGTCATGCAGAGCCTTTGCCGCCTCCAAAGAATCCTCCGGCAAGCCTGCGGCAGTGCGCTCATTTAACTCATCATCATACTCCTCGGAATGCGAATACGGCATATACTCAATATAAATTGGCTCTTTTCCGCCTCTAACTGTTAAATCAAAGCTCCACTGTACGGGCGTTGATTTTGCTCCGGCAATAGTCACCTTTTTGCTTGAGGTCTCGGCGGTAAGCCCGCTTTTGGCAAGCTCCTCGCTGATTACGGCAAGTGCTGAATACTCCATCATAAACGCCCCTGGGCCATTACCAAGCGGCATGACAGAGTATGGGCTTTTTCTTGCTCCCGCCAAATAGCTTAAGCCTGAGAGCTTGGGGGCATAGCTAAGCTTGCTTATTGCGGGCAGGCTTTCATTGCTTTGGGCGTTTTCAAAAATTGGAGCAACGTCCATCTTTCGTGAGGCTTGAATGGGGATGCTTTCGGCTGAAGCGGTAGGCTTGCTTGCGCAGCCGGATATTCCTGCGGCTGCCAAGGTGCACAAGATTATTGCAGCTGCACGGGGAGATGCCCATGCCCTCGGCTTTGCAGAGAGCAGCAGAGGCTTTAAATCCACCTCATATTGATTGGGATACGCTGCCTTATAGCTTTTTACAGGTGAGAGTGTCATCATAGTTTTCCTCCTTGTTGTGTGACAAAATCCTCGGCTAATGAGATAAGCGGATAAAGCTTGTTATAATGCTGTTGAATAAAAAGTCCGCTTCGCTTTTTATACAGCCTTGCGGCAATGCCGTCTGCTATGGGTATAAGCATACGCTCATGGGCACATAGCACGGGTGAGGGCTGGCTGATATTTACCGTTGAATATTTATTGATGCAGGCACAGGTGTGCAGGCATCTTTTTTTAAGTGCACAGCCTTGGCACTCCTTATGCTCTGTGCGGCTCTGTTTAAAAATTTCTTTACGGCGGGTTTGCTCTATGCCGCTGCTTACGTGCCCGATTTGATAGCTGCTGTCGCCCACGAATTGTATGCAGGGGTACAGTGCGCCGTCTGTGCCCACAGATATTTGGTCATAGCCCAGTTTGCAGCGTTCACTACAGTATTCACGGCTTTTGATGTGGCTGTTTATCTTGCTCTCGAAGGGCGAAAAGAATAGCTTTTTCTCCTCCAGCACACACCTGAGATAGTACTCCGCCAGCTTTTTATACTGAAGGCGCAGAGCCTCCAGCTCGCTCTCACTCCACTGGGCACTGTAGTCAAGGGAGCAAATCAGATTGCGCACACCCAAGCTAAAAATATGCTGCACAGAGTCGGCAAGATACGCCGCTGTGTTGGGTGCAGCTGTCATCATAACAGGGGTGAAGGGGTTGAGTGCCAAAAGCATTGGCAGTGCTGAAATAGCCTTGCTGTAGGTGCCCTTACCTGAGCGGTCAAGGCGATTTAAATTGTGTGCCTGCCTGTTACCGTCAAGTGAGAGGGAGATAAACAGCCCGTTTTTGGCAGCAAAGTGCAAAAACTCATCATCCAGAAGACTGCCGTTGGTGGTTAGCTTGTAAAATATCTTTCGTTCAGAAGAGCCGATTTGTTCCTGTCCATATTTTACAATATCATAAATAAGGGATTTGCACAGCAAGGGCTCGCCGCCGTAAAAGCCTATTCCCACAGAGGTATCACCCTCGGCAAGGGCTAAATCAACCGCTGCAAAGGCCGTTTCACGGCTCATGTTGAGCTCTGCTTGGGCAAGCCCGCAGTATTTACAGGCAAAGTTGCAGCCCTGTGTTAAATGTAAGGTGTATTGCATAATCAAGCCCCCATAGCATTGGTTATCATAACAAAGGCTACGGCCGCCGCCAGAGCGGCAAAAGCAAGGCTTGCCAAGGCCGTAAGCTTTTTGTAGGATAGGATATGTTCAACACGCACTCTGGTTTTTGCCCCGCCGAATGCGCTTGCAAAATAGCTTCTGCCGGCGGCGCAGTTAAGCAGTGCAGAGGCGTATTCCTTGCGCTTATCCTCGCCCAGAATTGCCAGTGCTTTGGCATCGCAGGCAAGCTCCATATCGGCAAAAAATCGCCGCAGACACACCCAAGCAAGGGGGTTAAACCAGTGCACACAGGCGGTAATAACAGCCACAACCCGCCAAAGATTATCAAGGCGTCGTATGTGAATGCGCTCGTGCGCCAGAATATAGGGCAAATCCTGTTCAGAGATAAACGCAGGTATGATTATTTTAGGCTTAAAAATGCCATAAACGGCAGGTGAGGTGAGCTTTTCTGAAACCCATAGGTTACCGCTTAAATGCTTAGCATCCCGCAGCTCACGCTTGGTGAGGATATACAGAGCTATAGCCGTTAGAATGGCAGCAGCGGCAACAATGGCCCAAATAAGAGAGGCAAGCTCAAATACACCCTGTAACAGGTCTGTTTTATACTCAATGGGGAAGTAGCTCTCGGCTGCCTGAACACAGTTTGTGGCGGAGAGCTCAGGGGTTAACGCCCAAACGACTACAGTTTTTGTGGTGTATTGAGAGATTAGATTAAGCAAGCTCCACCTATTTGCAATGCCGAAGGGCACCCACAGGCGGATAAGAGGCACAGCCCACAGCAAATAAACCGCAAATTTAGGCAATCCACGAACCTTGCGCAGCAGAGCGACAATTAAACCTGTTAAGCCGCCTATAATGCTCATATTTAGCACCCAATAAAAAATTTCAGAAAGCACCTACCTCACCTCTTTTCAATAAGAGATTTAAGCTCGTCTATTTCATCCTGTGACAAGTGCTCGTCTACAAATGCGGCAAAAAATGCCTTTTTAGAGCCTCCCCAGAGCTTTTCGATAAGCCTGTTGGTCTCCTCCCTTTGCACCTCATCACGCCCTATAAGGGCAGAGCAAACAAAACCAGGTTCTTCACGCTTGACGACATTTTTTTCAATCAGCTTTTTTATGACAGTGTAGGTGGTGTTTTTATTCCAGCCTATTTCACCGCTTGCAAGAATGCTGATTTGCTTTGCAGAGACAGCTCCCTCACGCCAGAGCAGCTCCATAATTTTTAGCTCACTATCGAATAATTTTATCATATTAATAACATCAGCTCCAGACTATTGGAATAGTATAAATACATACTACCACAATAGTCTGGAGCTGTCAAGAGTAAATTTTTAAATTGAAAGTTAAAAATTGAAAGTTAAGGTTGAATTTGCTGCTTTAATTTAGAACCTTACTCCACCGAAATCATAAAATAATACACAGGCTGGCCGCCGTCTATTACCGTTATCTCAACATCAGAGGCCACACGCTGCTGTATCTGTGTTCTGGCCTCTTCGGCCTGCTTGTCTGTTACCTCGTTGCCGTAAATTATGGTAACAAAGGCAGAATCCCGCTTGGTTAGCAGCTTTGTCAGCCTTACCGCAGCTTTAACAGGGTCTTTCTCTGTAAACACCAGCTTGCCGTTTGCAAGGCCTAAAACTTCATTTTCCTTAATTTTCTTGCCTGCAAATTCAGAATCTCTCGCAGCATAGGTTACTAAGCCTGTATCAACCTTTTCAGCGGCCACAAACATATCCACAGAGTTCTCGTCTATGCCGGCGTCAGGGTCAAAGGCGAGCATTGCAGCTATACCCTGAGGGATAGTCTTGGTGGGCAGAACCACCACACGCCTATCCGCAAGAGGGACAACCTGCTCCGCTGCCATTATGATGTTTTTGTTGTTGGGCAGAACAAACACTGTTTTTGCGGGAGTGGCCTGCACTGCCGCTAAAATATCATCTGTGCTGGGATTCATGGTTTGGCCGCCGCTTACCACATGGTTGCAGCCTAAATCCTTAAAAAGGGTGATTAAGCCCTCTCCTGCCGCTACTGCAATAAAGCCAAGCTCCTCAACAGGCTCTTGATACTCCAGCTTTTTGGGTGCTGAGCTCTCGCCTTGATTGCCTGCATTCTTGTGCTGCTCACGCATGTTTTCTATCTTGGAGGTAATCATAGAGCCGTAGGTTAAGCCCTGACCTATAGCCTTATCAGGGCTGTTGGTGTGCACATGCACCTTTATAATTTCATCGTCATCAACCACAACCACGCAATCGCCTATAGTCTCAAGAAAGGCACGCAGCTCCAGCGGGTCTTTGTCGTTTTCTTTCTCTATTATAAACTCTGTGCAATAGGTAAAGTTGATAACCTCATCAAATTGGCCAACTATATTGCGGAAGGTCTCGTCGCTCACACCTGTGAGAACGTCGCTCTCATCTGCCTTGGCCACTATTATGTTATCTCTGAACACAGACTGCATACCTCTGAATATGATGCAAACACCCTTGCCGCCCGCATCTACAACGCCTGCACGCTTTAAAACAGGCAGTAAATCGGGGGTGGTTTCAAGTGCCTCCTCGGCAGCCTTGCAGATTATATCCCACACATGGTTAGCGTCATCGTCACGCACAATTGCGGCTCTGGCCTGCTCTGCGGCAACCCTTGCCACTGTTAGCATAGTGCCCTCTGTGGGCTTCATAACAGCCTTGTAGGCCGCCTCTACGCCCAGTGTAAGTGCGTTGGCTAGGTCTGCTCCTCCTGCATGGTCTATGTCCTTTAAGCCCTTTGAAAAGCCCCTGAACAGCAGGGAGAGTATAACTCCTGAATTGCCTCTTGCACCACGTAAAAGCGCACTTGCGGCAAGGTCTGCCACACGTGAGACAGATTCGCCCTCGGGCAGCTTCTCCAGCTCCTTGGCAGCGGCAGATATGCTCATGGACATGTTAGTTCCTGTATCACCGTCCGGCACAGGGAAGATGTTAAGCTCATCAACAGCCCTTTTGCTGTTGATTATGGCATTTGCGCCGGAGATAACAGCATCTCGCAATAAGGTTCCACTAATCATGGTATTTTTACTCCTTTTGGGAATTGAGCCTCTAAAATTTATTTAGAGATACTCAATTGATTGCTTTGAATATCAAAATATTTTCTTTCAGAAACACCCAATATTATATCACAAAATTTTGCGGGATTCAATACTATTTATACAAATTAATATTTAAGATACAAGCTTACATATACTTGCACTCTTTGCTGGAGTACTCTGCTAAATCTAAATGCAGTCGCATTTAGTACGGCTACAGCTTATCGCAGCTTGTGCTCATGCCGCACGGGCACGCACGTTGTTTAGTCGGTTGCAGCCAAAGGCTGCATTTTCGCAAGCAAAAACCCCGAACTTTCTGTTTCGCCGAGAAAGTAAGCCGCAGTGGTTGCCGACCAAATTAAAATTTGGGGCAACTGTGCATGGGTGTCATTAGCCAAATCAGAGATTTGGATGACACCGCAAAGATGCGAGCAGGGGGCGCAGAGTCGCCGCTCCCA
>JAISYX010000008.1 GCA_031269595.1 Oscillospiraceae bacterium | reverse complement strand
TTGGGTTTCGGGGTTTGGCATTAAAATAAAATAACCGCCGAATCGTACAAAATTCGGCGGCTATGGTGTTAATTCAATTACTCGCTTCTAAGTGCTTCAACTGCGTCCTTTTTAGAGGCCATTCTTGCGGGTATGTGTCCGCCCAGAATGGTAAGCACTGTGCTTATAAGCACAAGGATAAGTGCTGTAGAAAGCTTTAGCACAGCTACATTTTCAAGGCTTGTAAGGTTTGCCAGCAGCACGTTAATTGGGAAGGTGCACAGCCATGCAATCAATATGCCTATCAAGCCCGCAAACACGCCTATAATGGTTGTTTCTGCGTCAAACACACGGGTGATGTCCTTCTTCCTTGCACCCAAGGCCTTTAGCACGCCTATCTCCTTTCTGCGCTCCAGCACAGAGATATAGGTTATAATGCAAATCATAATCAGGCTAACTACCAATGAAACTGATGCAAAGGCTATTAACACATTGGTTATGCCGCTCATAATTCCGCTTGTCATGTTAGAGATTGTGGCGGCCATATCGTTGTAAATCACCTTATCAGCGGTCTTCTTGCCCTCGTTGTAGGCATCAAGATAGGCTGTTATTTTATCCTTGCTGTCAAAATCCTTAGGGTAAAGCAACATAGCTGCGGGAATCTCACTGCCGCCCAGATATTGCAGGAACATCTCCTTTGCTGCATCATTATCGAAGGGCTGGCCTGTCATAACATTGGTTGAGGAGCTTCTCTGCGCTCTGACTATATCGGAGCTCATTGTCTCTTTTAAAATGCTTTTTGAGAGGGAATCGCTGTAGGCCACACCTGTGTTAAGCACACCCACCTTAACCTCCTCCTTAAGGCGGATTATGCCTGTAATGGTGAGGGTTTTGGCGTTGCGGCTCTCGTACATTTCTTTGTAATCCTGATTGGGCATAAAGCCAATCTCAGGAATTTTAGTGTAGTATTCATTATTGGGTATAAGCTTGAATTCTGTGCCTACAATTTGGTTAAAACGGAAGGACTTCTTATTTGCATCAAAGCCCAGCTTTTCTAAAGAGGTGGTGTCCACCCTGTTCCTCTCGTCTACAACCAAGACTAAATCTGTATCCTTTTGCGGATATGTGCCCGAGAGCAGGTCGTAGTTCTTTTCTATATAGGGAGTGCCGCTTTTATCAACGTTAATGGGGAAGGAGGAAACACCCGTTTGCATACCGCCTGTGCTCTCGCCTAAAGCGGTAAGAGAGACAGGGATATAGTTGTTAAGCTTGCGCACAAGGTTAAGGTTAACCAAGCGGGTATAGCCTATGTTATTGCAGATTTTGGGGTCTATTTTTTCAATATAGTTAATATATTTGCTGTCTATTTTGTTCTTGTGCATCATGGCACTATCCATGGGATTGTTCAGGTACACTTCCTTAGCATCGGGGTATTTCTCATTACCCTCCCCGTGTAGCCTATTCTGCATAGCCTCTAAATTTTCTGCACTCATATCCATGCTCTGGGGGGATATGATAATGGGGAACTCTGCCATTGCGTCGCTTTGGAACTTATCTATTTGCACCTGAAAGCCGCTTGAAAGGCTTAAAATAATGGCTATGCCTATAATGCCTATGCTGGATGCAAAGGAGGTGAGGAAGGTTCTGCCCTTTTTGGTGCGTATATTATTAAATGAAAGTGAGAGAGCTGTAAAGTAGCTCATCTTAGTCTTTTTGAGTGTAAAGTTATCTGAGGTCTCCCAGCCCTTAAATGGGTTGGTGTCTGAGATAATCTTGCCGTCCTGGAATTTTACTATTCTGTCGGCATATTGATTAGCCAGCTCGGGGTTATGGGTAACCATTATAACCAGCCGCTCCTGAGAGAGGTCACGGATTAAATCTAAAATTTGAATGCTGGTTGCTGTATCCAGTGCGCCTGTAGGCTCATCACAGAGCAGTATTTCAGGGTCATTGGCCAAGGCTCTGGCTATTGCAACCCTTTGCATCTGCCCACCGGAAAGCTGGCTGGGCTTTTTGCGCATATGGTCCTTTAGACCTACCTGCTCCAAAACCTCCTTTGCCCTCTTCCTCTTCTTCTTTCTGGAAATTCCGCTTAAGGTCATGGCCATTTCAACATTGGCAACTATACTAAGGTGACCTATAAGGTTATAGTTTTGAAAGACAAAGCCTATGGAGTTGTTGCGGTAGGCGTCCCAATCCTTTTCTTTAAACTGTCTGGTACTCTTGCCTTTAATGGTCATCTCGCCGGAATCGTACCTATCCAAGCCGCCTATTATGTTAAGGCAGGTGGTTTTGCCTGAGCCGCTGGGGCCAAGAATGGCGACAAACTCTTTTTCTCTAAAGGCAACGCTTACATCATCCAGTGCCTTTGTTTCAATGTCATAAACCTTATATGTCTTTCTAATGTTTTTAAGCTGCAACATATTAATACTGCGGGAGGCTTCCGCATTACCTACCTTTCAGCAATGGCCTCTGCTATTTCTTAACCCAGTTAAAAAATTTTATGTCTTCACTAAATGTATAAGATATACTAAGTATTTTAGCCCCTTAATATTAATTTACCTATCGAATAATTTTGAACTTTTTGTTAAATCTATTTCATTATTGTAATTTTTATGTTACTATTGATATGATTTTTGAATTGAGTCTAAATTATAAGAGTTAACATTTTAAAATATATGAAAGGTAGGGCGCAGGCACAACAGACCATTTGTAACGTACCGATTAGTGTGCGGGCTCTCTAAACACATGGTGTTTATGCAATACATAATCTTTGATTTAGAATGGAACAACGGCAACCGCCCTATAAAGGGCAGCTTCTTCGACGAGATAATCGAAATAGGAGCAGTGCGCCTTGACGAGCGGCTTAATCCTGTTGACACCTTCTCTCGCCTGATTAAGCCCACAGCCAATTTAAGGCTAAGCAGCCTTGTTAAAAGGCTCACTCACATAAACAAGGACGAGCTGAGCAACGCAAAGCATTTTAAGCCTGTTTATGCAGACTTTTTAAAGTGGTGCGGTTTAGCCGAAACCACTGTTGTAACCTGGAGCACCATGGATATTCAGGTTTTGCTTAAAAATCTGGTGTTTCATAAAATGGGGGATGCCCTTGAGTTTATGCATCATTTTGCCGATGTACAGCAGTTTGTGCGTGAAAAACTGGGTTTGGACGCAGGCCGTTCCCCGGGGCTCTCTGCCGCTGCGGAGATACTGGGCATTAAATGCGATGATATGGACATGCACCGTGCCCTTGATGATGCAATAGTTACAGCAAAGTGCTTAAAATCCGCTTATAATGAGGATTTTTTAAGCTTTATCAAGCCTGCCGACAGTGATTTTTACAAACGCCTTGCCTTTAAGGCAAAGGTGATATTCGATTATGATAACCGCTTGATTAAAAAGAGCCTTATGGTGCCCTCTTGCCCCTGCTGCGGGCTTATGTTAAAGCGCAGCTCTGCCTTTACCCCAAGGAGCAAGGCCTTTGATGCAAGCTTTTTTTGCGGTGGCTGTGACACACACTTTAATGGCAGGGTAAGAGTAAAGCAGGAATATGACGGCATTGTTTATATCAAAAAATTGAATGAATTATAACCGAACAATTCCCTTCAAAATATCGCAATTTTTTTAACAAATCCCCTTGTTTTTTCAAAAGTATTATGCTAAAATATTAATGATGTGTGTATTTTTTATTTTGTTTTTGAAAATCAAGGAGGTAAGCAACATGAAAAAAATAGTTAAATTATTGGCAGTTTTCACTTTTATCCTAGCGGTTACATGTATTTTTGCCATTTCAGCATCGGCAGTGCCCGCCCTTATCCAGGAGCAAACCTTTACCCAACCCAATGGCAGCACCTTTAAAGGCACACTTAAAGGCGATGAGTTGTTTAACTATGTTCAAACAACAGACGGTTCTATCCTTGAACAAGGTGAAGATGGTTACTGGTACTATGCAGAGATAAGCAATACCTCCGCAGAATTCGCTTCCCTTAGGCCATCTAAGGCAAAATACCTTATTGATGCCGCTCCCTCTGCAAGAATAAGTCAGGCAGACTTAGAAAATTCCCCACATGAAATGGTGAACTTTTCCACCTCACCCGAGTTTGCAGATGCTGAATACAACGCACCAAGTGCCGCTGTATCTTACGTTGGCAAACAAAATCTGCTGGTTCTTTTGGTTGATTTTAAGGACAGAACCGCATATTATGACGCCCCCCGCTGGGCGGCACAAACCTTTGGCACAAGCGGCCGCACGGTTGCAAACTTTTATTCAAGCACCACAGGCGGCAAAATTTCAATAGTCCCCGCAGCTGAAACTCAGGGCACCAAGAACGACGGCGTGATAAGGGTTAAGCTTAACTACAACCACCCAAACACAGGCCGAAATATAGGCAGCCTCAACGCGCAATTAACCCGTGATGCTATCAAGGCGGCCGACCCATACATCAATTATGCTCAGTATGATAAAAACGGCGATGGCGTTCTCACCTCAAACGAGCTACATATTATGGTAATCTGCGCCGGTTTTGAAACATCAATAAGTTCTTCCAGACCCAGCATTTGGGGTCACATGTGGCAGGGTGCTTTATATCAATATGGCAATATTGCCGACGGAAAAAGATTTTACAGCTATACACAGTTTGGTGAAATTCAAATTAACATGGCAACTATAGGCATTATGTGCCATGAGCTTGGGCATGATTTTGGTCTACCTGACCTTTATTCCATATATGATAGCAGCGCAGGCCTTGGCGGCTACTCCGTTATGTCCCACGGCTCTTGGGGAAGCACAGGTAACCTTGCACCAGGTGCCGTTCCTGTGGGCTTTGACGCCTATTGTAAGGAAAAGCTCGGGGTTGTAAGCCCAACAATTGTAACCACGGCAGGGCCATACGATTATTACTTAGCTCCCAACTCTGTCAACAGCAGAGATACCCTTAAAATAACCACTGCCAACAGCAAGGAGTACTTCCTGTTCGAAAACCGGCAGTTAACAGGCTATGATGCCGCCATAGCTCCCTTTCTCCCCAGCAGCGACAGGCGAGGAGGCATTGCAATTTATCAAATAAACACCAACTATGAGCACAATTACAGCAAAAGCCAAATGCTTGTGAAGATAATGGAGGCCGACCAGAATTATTATGGCTATTCCCACTTGCTTAACGGCGATGCATATGGCGGCAACGCATTGTATGCAACAAACAGAGGCTCTTCCTTCACCGTATTATCTGACACCACCAGCCCCTCCACACTGCTTGCCTTAAGCAGCGGATACCCTTGGTTTACGGCCACCGTTAAATCCGCAAGCAGCAATTCAATGCTTGTTAACTTTGGCCCCGCAAGCAGTTGGACCAGCTATAACGTCACCTTTAACGCAAACGGCGGTTCAGGCGAACCCCCAACCCTTAAAAAGTACAAGGATTTCCCCGCTATTATTCCAACACAAACTCCCACTAGGAGCGGCTTTGTGTTTGCTGGCTGGGCAACAACCCCCTCTGCCATTATACCCAACTATCCGGCAGGCGGCACAATACCCAAGGGTACAAATTTCAGCTTTACTTTGTACGCACTGTGGGGACGTGACATCCCCATAACCAGATATTCCGGCGGAACCAGAATAGACACAGCTACAGCTATAGCTACTGCTGGGTGGCCAAGCGGTGCAAACACCGTTGTTCTGGCAAGCGGCTGGAACTTCGCCGACGCCCTTGCAGGCGGCCCGCTGGCCTATGCCTTGGACGCACCTATCCTTTTAACCAAGGGTGCTGCGCTTGAACCCGCTGTTTTAAGTGCTTTAGATAATCTTAAGCCGCAAAATATAGTAATATTGGGCGGCGGCTCATCTATCAGCGTAGCAATAGAAGACACTTTAAAAAAAGCCTACCCTTCTGTTATCAGATATGCAGGCAGCGGCAGAATAGAGACAGCTGTTGCAATAGCAGCGGCACTTAAGGAATCAGAAGAGCTTGCAGGGGCAGGCACAAGCTTTGATTCAGCCTTTATAGCCGATGGCTATAACTTCCCTGACGCACTTGCTGTCAGCTCTGTAGCGGCTATAAAGGGTCATCCTATCCTTTTCACCAATTCAAAAGACCCTAACGTCCTGCACGCAGCCACATCTAATTACATCACCAATAACGGAATTGTCAACGTTGTTGTTATAGGCGGCTCGTCCACTGTATCCAACAAGGTTTACACCATTTTGCAAAACGAAAAGGGGCTTGCTTCACTGGAGCGTGTTTCAGGCAGCAACCGCTACAGCACTGCCGCTGCAATTTATACAAAGTACAGCAGCATATTCAGCGGAACCTCCCTGTGCATTACCACAGGCGCAAACTTCCCCGATGCACTTGCGGGCAGCTCCTATGCGGCTAAAATTAAGGCTCCCCTCTTCCTCATGGACACAGGCCGTTACGAGGCAACTATACGCACACTTGCACTAACGCCCAGCTTTAGTAATATTTACGTCTTCGGCGGAAGCAGCTCACTGCCTGATTCTGCCATAGTACAGCATCTGGTTATTTAGTTTTTAACACAGTTAAAGAGGATGTAGCACTAAAATGCTACATCCTCTTTTTTGGCACACAATATCCCACTTTTTAAGCAAGCAGTCATATTGCAGCTTGGCTCTATCTCTTGCATTCTTTTTTATTGCAGCTTCATTTGAGTTTTTCACATCCATAAGTATCGCCAAGAAGCAACAGCTTGCTAATTGGCTGATTTAAGCATTTTATAAATCGTTTTAATGTGACTCCCGAAGAGACAAAGGACTTATCATTTTTGTCTTGATAAATATATAAAAGTTTATACATAACACATTTTACCGTCTATAATCCAGCTCACTAATACATTTATTAGGGCAAACCTCTGTGCATTTGCCGCAGCCTACGCATTTTTCTGTATTCAGCCTTGCAAGGTTATCCTCTACAACCACAGCACCGTAT